>NZ_BTPU01000002.1:0-121414 GCF_036985595.1 Vallitalea maricola
TGTAGCCTATAGAGATGAGATTGAATTGAAACTGGCAGAAATCTGGAGTGAGATACTAGAGACAGACAACTTTGACAGGGATGATAATTTCCTTGCCATAGGAGGTCACTCATTAAAGGTAATGACAATGATTTCCATGATAGTGGATCATTTTGATGTTGAATTGCCATTAGAGGTGGTATTCAATGATGCGGTTATAAGTAAGATTGCTGATTATATCAGGAATAATGCCAATGAGGATACTGATGAAATAAAACCTGTTCAAAAGAAAGAATATTATAGAGTTACTTCAGAGCAGTTAGGTTTCTATATGCAAGAGCAGTTAAAGGATAGTCTTACAGGAAATAATATTGCAACGGTAATTGATATCAAAGGTAGTGTTGATGCAGTAAGGCTGGAAGATGCTATCAGGAAGATGTTATATAGACATGATATATTTAGAACATCCTTTGATGTGATTAACGAAGAAATTATGCAGATAATTCATGATGATGTACCTTTCAAGTTGAATATAGTAACAGAAGAGAATTATGATATCGGAGATTATGTAAAGCCATTTGACCTACAAAAGGTACCTCTTATAAGGGCAACATTATTCCAAAATGAGAACAGTACAAAACTGCTTCTTGATTCTCACCATACTGTGGCAGATGGCTTATCTGTAGTATTAATGATAAATGAGCTGGCTGCACTATATGAAGGAAGAAATATGGAAGAGTTATATATACAGTACAAAGATTTTGCACAGTGGCAGGTAGATCACAGGGAATCCATAGATACAACAGAGGAAAAAGAATATTGGAAGAAAAACTTTGAGAATTATGATCCTCAAAAAGGTAAAATTGCTGGATTTAACCCAGAAGAAACAGAAGTGTATACTGGAAATGATATAGATGAGATTATAACAGATACTACTCTATTAAATAGATTAAACAAAGTAGCCAAAGATAATAGAACCACACTTTTTATGGTATATTTTTCAGCTTTCAATATTGTTTACTCTAGATATACTGCTTCAGAAGATGTTGTAATAGGAACACCTTTACATGGAAGAAATTATGGTGGGCTTAGTGATATGATTGGTACTTTTGCTAATGGTGTACCACTTAGGAATTATCCTTATGGAAATAAGATTTTTGCAGAATTTATGGATGATGTCAAGAAAACACTTATTGGTGCAATTAATAATCAGGAATATCATGTTAATGAAGTCATACAGGATTTGACAAATGGGCAATATCATAACACATCATATTTATTTGATACAGTATTCACTATGTTTATTCTAGATAGAGAATTCATAGAGAGTGATAATATCACATTAGAATACGAAGATGATAAAACAACAGTAGAAACACAAAAGATGAGAGTAATAGTTAAGATTCTCCCTGACAAGACTAATATAAAAATAAAATATGCATGTGACCATCTAGAGAAAGACATGATTTGCAGAATGATGGAAGATTATAAAAAAGTGTTAGAGGTCATTTCACAAAATGATTCTATTAAGATAGAGGATATTAGTCTGGATATGGATATAGTACAAGACACAAAGATAATTGAAGCTGATGTAGATTTTGATTTTTAAACTACAAATACTATAGTGTGTATAGAGGTGACGTATGAAAGAAGTAAGGAGATATATACTAGAGCAGGTTGCATCAGGCAGTTTGGATAAAGAAAAAGCTGCTAAGATGCTTATGGAACTGTATGATTATGTATTATCTGAAGATATCGTAAAAGAAGAAATTAGTATTAGTGAAACAGAGGATTTGGATAAAAGTAATCATTCAGACTTTGAAGATATAATAAAGGATTCACAGGAAAAAGAATATTATCCAATGCTTCCATCACAAAAGATGATTCTTCTACATCAATTCATGAAAAGGGATACTGCCTATAATATCCCTCGTGTGCTTTTTCTTGAAGGAGATGTAGATGAAGAAAAGATCAATGATACATTTAAAACAATAGTAGAGAGGCATCATGCCCTAAGAACATCATTTCATCTTCATCACGGTGAATATATGCAGAAGATCAATGGGGTTTCTGATTTCTCAATTGAATCCGTTGAAGGAAATGAAAAGAATATAGAAGAAGATATACGGTCATTCGTAAGAAGTTTTCAACTTGATAAGGCACCCTTGTTCAGGGTAAGGCTTATTAAATATAATAGTAAAAAATATGTCCTTCTTATGGATATTCACCATATCATTTCTGATAGAAAATCAATAGTTGTCTTGATGAATGAGTTTCAGCAGCTATATCAAGGTATAGAGCCAGCGAAGACAGAAGTTCATTATGAGCATTATGTTGAATGGTACAACAATTTCTTGAAATCGGATATAGGACTATCAAAAGAAAAATACTGGTTGGAACAGTTTGATGATGGAAAAATGTCAACAGAATTGAAAACAGATTTTTCAAAGGAAGGTATAAGAAAATATACTGAGAAATCACTATATCATGAATTTCAGGATGATTATCGTGATAAGCTGTTACAGTTCTGTTCTAGTAATGGTGTCACATTAAATATGCTTATGCTTTCTGTATATCATGTACTACTATGGAAATGGCTTGGAAAAGATGATTTGGTAACTGGCTTAAGCTGTCAGGGAAGAACAATAAAAGAAGCTTATAACATGATAGGTATGTTTGTTAATACTCTTGCCATAAGAAACTATCCTTCAGGAGAAAAGAAGTACTTTGATTTCTTGAATGATACAAAAGAGATTCTACTGAATGCCTATTCTAATCAGGAGTATCCTTTTGACGTATTGACGGATAAGATAAGGCAGAAGTCAAAGATTAAGGATAAATCATTGATAAATACATTGTTCATAATGCAGAATACAGATTATGGTGAGCTTGAATTAGGTGATATAAAAGTGAAACCATACCATGATTACATAGAGACTGATGGACGTTTTGATCTACAGATAAATATATTCAATTCATCAGAAAAACATTTGAATATATGTTTTATATATAGTAAAGAATTGTTCAAGGAAGAGACCATAAAAACATTATTGAATGAATATATAAGCATACTGAAACAAGTCGTTGATGAACCTGAAAAATTGCTGAACAATCTTGATATAAATCTATAAAGGAGAAGTTTGAATAGTATGGATAGATATATGAAAAATATAATAATATCCAGTAACAAATATGAGAAAGAACATGATTACTGGCTGAGTATTTTATCTGGATGTGAAAAGAGCAGTATAATACCATATGACAATATTAGTGATAATAAAAATAGCAATATGAAAGAATATGAATATGTTTTTGATAAAGCTATATATGGAAAAATGAAGGCACTATGTAATAACTCTCAATATGCCATGTTCATTCTTCTTACTACTGGAACAGTTTATCTGACTCATATGTATACGGATCAAAAAGATATTATGATAGGTTTTCCAATACTTGCTGACAGTGATAAACAGAGCAGAACCAATTCACTGTTGGCTCTAAGATATAACATGAATAGTGATAAGACATTTAAACAGTTGCTTATAGAATGTAAGGAGAATATAAAATCAGCATATGAAAATCAAATATATCCACTATACCATGTTTTTCAATCCTTGCAGCTTCCTATGTATAAGGATGAACCATCATTTGGGATTGTAATTGAGATGGAAGGACTTCATGACATGGATGATACCTACACAGAAAGTTCAGATGTGATATTTAGGTTCAAAATGGAAAATGACAGCCTCAGTGCTAGGTTAATCTATAAAGAAGAATTATATAATGTTGAAACTATACAAAACATTGCAGAAGACTTAAATAAGTATATACAGAGTGTTATGGGAGATTATAATATTCTTATTGGTGATATTGATATTTTGTCAGACCCTACATTGCTTTCATGGAAAGAAAAAATGGAAGCTGTTAGATTAAATAGTATAAAAGAGAGTGATGATGAAGTAGAAGAAGATGAGGATATATATGTTGCTCCAAGGAATGATAGAGAAGAAGAGCTGGAAAAAGTATGGGAAGAGATTCTAGGTATTAAGGATATCAGTGTTAAAACCAGTTTTTTCAAATTAGGTGGAGATTCCATCAAAGCAATTAGAATGGTTGCAATGCTGTCTGGTTATAAATTTTCAGTAAAAGATTTATATACCTATCCAACAATAGAGAAATTGAGTAGTGTATTAAAAGAATCTGATGAAGTAATAAGTCAAGAAATGTTTACTGGAGAGGTTGCTTTATCTCCAATACAAAAGAACTTCTTTGAAAATAAGGATATGAATTATTCTCATTATAACCAGTCATTATTCCTGTATAGTGAAAAAGGATTTGACATGGATATAGTGAAAGAGGTTATGGAAGGGATAATTGCTCATCATGATATGTTGAGAGCCATATATAAATTAGAAGACAATAAAGTGGTTCAGGAAGTATTATCTACGGATAAAGAGAATATAGAAAAATTATTCCGCTTAGATAAATTTGAGGATATTGAAGAAAAGGATATATTATCCTCTATCAATAATGTACAGGCTGGACTAGATATAGAAAATGGTCCACTTATAAGAGGGGCATGTTTCCATAAATCAGATGGGGATCATCTTCTCTTGGTAATACATCATCTGTTGATTGATGCATTTTCTTGGCGTATTATTCTTGAAGACTTTGCACGTGGCTATAACCAACTTCTAAATGGAGAAAAACTGAGATTAAATAATAAAACCCATCCTTATAAAAAGTGGGTTGATAGATTAATACAATATGTAAATGAAGAAGAAATAAAACAAAGTCAAGATTATTGGATGAAACTTGGCGACAAGCTAAAATCTGAAAAAGATAATCATGATAAATGTATGACTAAATTAAAAGAAAGAAAAGATTTTGCTGTAGTATTTTCACAAGAGGAAACAAAATTAATTCAGCAAAAAGCTGGTGAACTTTTTATAAATATGGATTATGTAATATTGGGTTGCATTGGTCTTGCCCTCAAGAATAACATTGATTTTAAGAATTTTGTTGTTGATATTGAGGGTCACGGTAGAAGTGAAATAGATGAAGACATAAATATTGCTAGAACTGTTGGATGGTTCACCAGTGTTTATCCTATATATCTATCCATTGATGAAAATGATATCCTCAAATACATAGAAAAAGTCTCTGATAATATAGAATCAGTACCAAATCGTGGACTTGATTATGGAATTTTGCGATACTTATCCCAAAGTGATATATCAGAAAAGCTGGATTTTGAATCGGATATCCGTTTTAATTATCTAGGAGAATTTGACCAGAATATAAACCATGACTTATTTGCAATATCTGATATGGATTTTGGTAATACCATAGATGAGAATATGCTTCTAGATTACATATTTGATATAACTGGATTGATTATAGAGAATAAGCTGAGGATTAATTTCAACTATATCAAAGAGATAATTGACGAGGAAGCTCTTAACTGTATTACGGAGAGTTTCAGAAAAAATATAGCCAATTTCCTTGACTATAATAAAAATGAGGATATGGCACAAAATGAAAAATCAAAAGTATACATTGATGGAATAAAGCCATTTAATGATGTAATATACAAAGACTGCTTTTATAGTGCCTTATTCCCAGTCCTTGAGTTTTATAATAGGAGTATTAAAGAAATACTTTGCAATGATGTGTTTATCTATGATGGTTCAGATAACTATGAAAGTCTAGATGTAGCATACCTAGTTAAGGATAAATTAATTCCTATGTTCAATAAATGTGGATTGAAGGCTAATAGAATCATTCGCAGTAATAATATCATCAGCAACATAAAAACTGCACTTAAAAAAGGTAGATTGGTTATTATACAGATAGACTGTTATTACAGTTCAATACGTAAGGATACTTATGAGAAAGAACATTGGCCACACACAATACTAATATATGGATATGATGATGAATTAGAGTCCGCATTTGTTCTGGAACAGAGTGATAAGAATATATTGGACTTCACAGAAAGAACTATGAGCTACAATGACATTATCAATGTATATGATGGTGCCAAGAAGAATTTCATAAGAGATAAACAATATCCATCATACATTGATTTTAGCCTCAAATCCTCACAGGAAGTATCAAGAAAGCCAGATGAAGAATACGCTAAGATGTTGATGAAACATATGCTAAACCACAAAGATGAAGTAATGGAGGGACTTGATAGACTTCAGAATTTCATCAACAGATATAAGGAATTGGTTAAAGAAGAGCAGAACTTTGCTGAAGCTGTAGATAGGCTGTATTTTAGTATAAATAACATATTAAAAGCACAACATGCCAGAAAATTTCAATTGGATACTGTCTTCAATGGACAGCTTATGGATATGAGTGTCTTGAATGAAATAATACGAGGTTGGAGACTAGAGATGAATATGATAGGAAAGTATATTCTGACTAAGAGATTCAAACAAGAATCTTTACAGAAGACAGGAGAAAAACTTGAAAATCTATATCTAATGGAAAAACAGTTTATTGATGAGCTTATGAGTAAATGTGATGGGATTTAGATTACTACTACGAAGATAGGAGGAAAATGATGGATAAGACTATTGAAGAAAAATTCAAAAGCAAACTTATGGAAATTTTTCAGCTAGAAGAAAATGCCATTGTGCTTGATGTATCTCTAAGCAAACTAGGTGTAAGTTCAATATATTATATAAAGATGGTTGTTGGTATGGAAGATCTGTTTAATATTGAATTTGACGACGAATGTTTGGATTATGAAAAATTTGAAACACTATCAGAGATATTAGAGTATATCAAGAAAAAAATCAGCGAAAAGCAATAAGTTTATAGTTTACATAAATCCCATATACAAAAATAAATTGAAAAAACATAATGTTAATGATAAAATTAAAATATTAAAAAATTATAATAAATTAGAATATAAGATAACTAATTGTATATTGAAACAATAATTTATTTGATTATAGATATTTTGTATATGAGATAAGTATGAATTGCTATAAATTAATCTGATTAAAGTGAAATGACTGAGTAAAATAATAACCAGATAATCAGAATCTTGATGAAAGAGATATACAGAAATGAGGAATGCTGCATGAAGGAAGGTAGCCTGTATGAGTTAACCTTGCCACAGAAAAGAATATGGCTGACACAAATGCTTCATCCTGATTCAGTCATGTTCAACATCGGTGGATATGTTTTAATAAAAGGGAGTGTGGATGTCCATAGATTGAAGAGAGCTATTATTTCATTCATGGATAATAATGTTATCTTTCATATCCGCATTACTAGAGATGGTGATGAATATTATCAGTATTATAATAGAATGAAAAATTATACAGAGAATGAAATATCCTATGTTGACTTAAGTAAATCATGTTCCAGTCAAGAAGATTTGGATGTATGGGTGCAAAAACAAGGGAAAATCCCCTTTGTTCTAGAAGACAACCTTTTATACAAATTTATAGTTTTCAAACTCAATGATAATGCATATGGATATTTTATAAAATTACATCATGTTATTGCAGATGGATGGACTTTCCAGCTATTGACTGATTGCATAGGCAGAGAATATGAAAATCCAACTTCTGACAATGTGAAAAACCAGGATATGTGTTCTGCTTATAAAAGATATATTAATGATGAAAAACGTTATTTGACATCTGCACAGTACCATAAAAATAAATCATTCTGGATGGAAAAGATGAGAGATCTTTCCTTAAGCAGTGATAAATCAACGTCTAAAACGACAGCCAGAAGAAAGACATATACATTGGACAACTCTATAAGAGAAGAATTATATGGATACTGCAAATGTAATAAGATTTCTATGAATGCCGTATTGTTGACTGCTTACTTGATATATCTAAGAAAGAGTACTCAGAAGAAGGATATAATTATTGGAGTTCCTTTCTGGGGAAGAAATTCTAAGAAGGACTTTAAAGCTCTTGGAATGTATGTGAGTTCTGTACCTTTTAGATTTATTATAGACGATGATGAAACAATAAAAGAGATGGCAGTAAGGGCACGAAATGAATTGATGGCATGTTTTTTTAATCATAGATACCCATATAATATAATGGTAAAGGATCTAGGATTAACTGGTGCCCAAGGTGAAAAGCTATACGATAATTGTTTTAACTATTATAACTTGAAACTATTAGATAAAATAGATGGATTTGAAGTAGTTAGTAGAGAATTTTTTAATGGTGAACAAAATTATTCGCTTCAGGTTATCATAAGAGATTGGAATGAAAGTTCAAGCCTTGGTATAGATGTTGACTATAAAGTCTCTGATTTCAAAGATAGTGAAATAGATTCAATGGGAAAACAGCTTATTAGTGTAATCAAGAAAGTGATAAGTGATAATGAATTGAGAATACAGCAGGTGTCATTATTAACTGATAATGAATATGAAAAGCTGGTTAACCAATTCAATGATACAGAAACATACCCCATTGATAAAACAGTTGTTGATTTATTCAATAAACAGGTTAAAACAGCTCATGATAAAGTTGCTCTTGAAGATGGAGATGAGTGTTTAACATATGAACAGTTGAACGAAAAAATAAACCAGCTTGCTGGTTGGTTAAGGGAAAAGGGTATAGGCAGAAAAAGCAAAGTAGGAATAGTTACAGAGCATTCAATGGAGACTATAATAGCTATAATGGGAATATTGAAGCTGGGAGGAATTTTCATACCCATTGATAGTAATTATCCAGAGTCTAGGATTAAGTACATAATTGAAGATACTGCTATGGATCTTATTTTAACCAATTTGAATGATTTTGAATTACAAGAATGCTCAGTTGATGTAATGTATTTAGATTATAAAAACATGTTCTGGAATAAAGATTATTGTAATATAGACAGTATGTGCAGTATAGATGATATAGCATATATATTATACACATCGGGAACTACAGGAAAACCAAAAGGTGTTATGGTAGAACATAGGGGACTTGCTAATTACATAATATGGGCAGATAAAATGTATGTAGATGGTGCTGAAGGGGCATTTCCTTTATTTACTTCTTTATCCTTTGATTTGACCATGACTTCTGTTTTTACCCCATTAATCAGTGGAAATAAAATAGTTATCTACAGGGATGATGAAGATGAATATGTGCTCCACAGAATTATGAATGAGAATAAGGTGCAGGTAATAAAGCTAACTCCTACACATATGTCTTTGCTGACAGACAAGGTTTATAAGAATTCTTCCATAAAAAGAATGATTGTAGGTGGTGAACAGCTCACTACGAATCTTGCTAAAAGGATAACAATGAATCTGGGAAGAGATGTTGAGATATATAATGAATATGGACCAAGCGAAGCAACAGTTGGATGTATGATATACAAATATGATATGTATAGTGATAATGGACACGTGGTTCCAATAGGAAGACCAGCAGCCAATACAAAGATATATGTCTTAGATACTGACTTGAATCCTGTTTCTATCAACAATATAGGTGAATTATATATTTCAGGTAAGGGACTGGCAGCAGGATATATCAATAGAAGTAAATTAACTGCCCAAAAGTTTGTTGACAACCCATTGGAGAATGGGAAAAAGATGTATGCAACAGGAGATCACGCAAGATTCATTAGAGAAGACTGCATTGAATACGTTGGAAGAAAAGATATGCAGATCAAGATTCATGGTCATCGTATTGAATTAGATGAAATAAAAAATGTTCTACTGGAAAATGATGCCGTCAAAGAGGCTATTGTCATTAGCAGAAAAGACAATAATGGAATGGAAGGTTTATGCTGTTACTATGTAAAACGTTCATTTGTGACAATAGAGGACTTGAGGCAGAATCTAGCAGTAAAATTACCTAATTATATGATTCCTCATTGGTTTATAGAAATAGATGAAATACCATTGACTACAAATGGAAAAATAGATGTAAACTCTCTTTTACAAGTACAGGTCAGAAATGAAAGGACAACAGATGAAATTGAAAATCAGAGTGAATCGGTTGATATATTACTTGATGTAATGAGAAGTATACTTAAAAGAGAGGAAATATCACCAATAGACAATTTTTATGAGATAGGTGGAGATTCAGTCCAAGCCATAAGAATATCTTCAAAAATGCTTGAAGAAGGATATAGATTGAAAGCCTCTGATATCTTATCCGGTTCAACAATAAATGATGTAGCAAGAAACATGAAGGCTATAGGTAGTAGGGAGCTTAGCAAAATAGATGGTGAAGTTCAATTTACTCCCATATTATCACAGTTTTTTAATATGAACCATAAGGACAGCAATTATTATAATCAAAGTGTTGTTCTAAAGATGAACAAAGAGATAAGTACCCAGCAGATAGAAAAAGCTTTTAGTTATTTAGTAAAATTTCATGATTCATTAAGGTTGAATTATGATAAAAACTCTGGAAAGCTCATATATAATGGTGCCCATGATAATCATGTATTTCAAGTCATTCAATATGATTTATCTGAGTATACTGAAGAACAGCAGAAAGAAATGATTATTGATAAAGGAATAGAATTAAAATCAGGTTTTGATATAGAGAAAGATTTGTTAATAGGAGCATGCTGTTTTCATATTTCTGAGCAGGATAGTATATTATTGGTGACAGCACATCATATTGTTATAGATGGTATCTCTTGGAGCATTCTCCTTGAAGATTTTGAAAAAGTACTGAAGCAGATTAAGGATGGAAGCAGGATGGAATTATCATATAAGTCTGCATCCTTTAAAGACTGGAGCGCTTATCTCATAGGGGAAAGAACTGATAATAAACTGATAGAAGAATATGTTGAGAACACTGAAAAATATGGAAATGAGTTAAAGTTGTATGATTGTAATATTACATATAAAAACAGCATGAAAAGAGAATTGATTCTTCCAAAAGATAGGACAAGCCAGTTACTTAATCTAGTTAAGGAAAACAATATGATAAGTGAATTGGATATGGTAATGACAGCTGTAACAATGGCACTAAATAAAATTACCAAAAGTGATTGTTTCATTGCTGATATGGAATGGCACGGAAGAAATGAAAGTGATGAGATAGATGTATCTAGGACAGTAGGGTGGTTTACAGCTATTTCACCTATTATTATTGAAAATTCAACCGAGAATATAGAATCTGCAATGAAAAATATTAAAGACGGAATAAAGAAAGCTAAGGAATACAGTAAGAATAATACATTTGTTTCATGGTACTGTCAGAATAGGATTAATAAAAAAGCAGTATTAAAAATGAATTATCTAGGTAATTACAGTTCTGTACTGGATAAGGAATTGTTTGGGTACGCAGATTACGAAACAGGTGAAGATATAAGTGAAGATAATTATATGGAAAACCCTATAGAGGTAAATGCCATAATTATTGACTCTACATTGAAAATCAGCCTATGCTGTAGTTTGAACATCTTAAGTGAGATACAAATAGAAGAGTTTTGTAATCACATTACCACTTGCTTAGATGAATTGATACAGGTTGTAAGAGATAATAAGGATATCAATTTTTTACTATCAGATTTTGACACTGTTGAATTAACAGAAGAAGAGATAAAAAATCTTTTTTATTAAAAAATATTATGAATAAATGGAGAAAAGGTAATATGAAAAAATCGTATAAAAACCCTTTTTATGAATATGGAGAGAAGTTAAGTTCTGTTAAAGAGTTGATGATATTTTCAGCAAAAAATTACGGTGAAAAAGCTGTATTCAAATATAAGCTGAGAAACAAAATAATAAGTAAGACCTATAATGAGTTATTGAGTGATGTTAAAGAGAAATCCCAGTTTTTAGTATCATTGGATTTACCAAAACATCATATCGCTATTATAGGAAAAACTTCATATGATTGGATAGTTTCATATTTATCTGTATTGTATGCAGGAATGGTAGCTGTTCCTATTGATATTCTACTTAGTACAGAAGAATATCTTGAACTTCTTGAACGTGCCGATGTAGACCTTGTTTTCTGTGATAAGAAATATTTATCAGATATAGAGAAAAGTGATTCAAAAGGATTAAAGAAGATTATATGTATTAATGATAATCAAGTATCAGAAAATGGAATAACACTATCTGAAAAAGAGGACATGTCCTTGGACAATGCGGTGGACGAAAATAAAATTGATGCAGAGGCACTAGCTTTAATTGTTTTTACATCGGGTACTACTGGTAAAAGTAAAGGGGTAATGCTGAGTCAAAAAAATATTATCGTAGATGTAATGAGCGCCAAACGAATACTTGGTTTGGATGAAAGAGATACATCCTTGTCAATATTGCCATTATATCATACTTATGAAATGACATGTGATATATTGTTGATGATGTATTATGGTGCATCAGTCTGTTTGAATGACAGCTTAAAATATATGAGCCAGAATCTAAAACTTTACAAACCATCTGTTCTATATGCTGTACCTATGGTAGTTGAAAGTATCCATAGAACGATTATGGAATCTGCTAAGAAAAAAAATAAAGAGAAGATATTAAAGAAGATGTTGAAGCTTTCCTCTGCATTGAAAAATGTAGGAATTAATCTGTCCAGGAAAATATTTAAGAGTGTATTAGATGAATTTGGTGGAGAATTGAAACTTATAGTTTCTGGAGGTGCCTACCTGGACCAATCTTATATTGATTTTTTTGATGCTATAGGTGTTAATATTGTACAAGGCTATGGAATTACGGAATGTTCACCATTATTATCAGCAAATCCTGATAGATTTAAAAAGAAATATTCAATTGGTTGTGTAGTTTCCTGTTGTCAGGTAAAGATAAATGAAGATGAAAGATATGAAAAGGTCAATGGTCACATGGTAGGTGAAATACTTGCAAAAGGTGATAATGTAATGCTTGGGTATTATAAAGATACAGAAAATACCAATAAAGCTTTTGATGGAGAATGGTTTAAGACTGGTGATATTGGGTGGATGGATGAAGATAATTATTTGTATATTACAGGTAGAGTCAAAAATCTAATCATTTTGAGTAATGGTAAGAATGTAAGTCCTGAAGAGATTGAAGGGAAGATATCACTTCTTCCAGTTATCAAGGAAGTACAAGTAGTATCTAACAAAGAGAATAACACAGAACAGATACAGGCAATTATTTTTCCAGATGAACTATTTGTAAAAGAAAACAATATTGTGGATGTACAAAAATATATTGAAAACGAAGTGAATGATGTAAATAGGTCGTTACCTGTTTATATGCAGATAGGAAGTGTGAAGTTAAGGGATACTGAATTTCCAAAGACATCTACTAAAAAAATTAAAAGACTATAAGCTACACTATAGGAGGAAATGAAATGAAAAATGTGGATATAGAAAAAAAGGTAATCTCTATTGTAGAGGATTTTCTAGAGGATGAAAATGTAGAGATAAACAGAGAATCTAATCTCAGGGTAGATACAGGAATAAACTCTATGGTTTTAATATCAATGATTCTGAAATTTGAAGATACGTTTATGATTACTATTGATGATGATGATATACCTAAAATGATTACAGTCAATGATATCGTAACATATATTGGGAAAAAACTAAACTAAAGTAAAGGAGGGTATCATTACGAAAGTTTTAGGAGTAATAGGAGGAGTAGGACCGTTATCAACTGCTTATTTTCAGGAACTAATCGTAAAAATGACTAATGCTAAAATTGATCAGGAACATTTGAATATGATAATCTTCAACATGCCAATGATTCCTGACAGAACTAAATACATATTGGATAAGTCAAATGATAATCCAGTTCCAGTATTGATAAATATAGCAAAGGAATTAGAAAAATTAAATGTAAGTTATCTTGCTATGCCATGTATTACCGCACATCATTTTTATGATGACATAATAAAAGAAACTAATGTAGAATTTATCAATGTCATCAAAGAAACAAGGAAGCTGCTAATTGATAAAAATGTACATAGTGTGGGAATAATGGCTACAGAAGGGACAATTAATTCCCAATTATTTCAAAAAGAAATGGGGAAAGCTGGAATAGATGTGAAGGTACCTTCAAAAAGAATGCAATGTTATGTTACAGAGTTAATATATGATAATGTGAAGTCAGACATTCCAGCTGATACCAAAAAGTATGACTTGGTTATTGAAGACTTAAGAGAACAAGGTGCAGAGGTTATTATAATAGGATGCACAGAATTATCATTGATAAATAAAGAACATAAGGTTGAGTATAAGATTTTGGACACTCTTGAGTTACTGGCAAAACGCAGTATAGAACTAAATGACCTTCAAGTAAAAGAAGAATATAACACATTGTTTTGATTTAAAGTGGTCTGATTAGGAGGATATGACAGATGTTTTTTGAAGATTTTACAAGAAATAATAATGAAAGCTCCCTGCAAAAATCTATATATCATATGTTATACATGCTGGCTTCTTTCAAGGAAGTAGAAGTCTCATTTAATGATAATATTGATACTAAGAATTATCTAGAGGGAGAAGCTGAGTTCTATCAATATGTTAAGAATCTGTATTTTGATATGTATCATAATAATGAAAAGTACAAATTGGATTCAACCAAATATGATGAGTATATGAAGAGTGATAAACGCAATAAAGGGAAATTCATGATAGAAAAACAGCATCATCAGGATGCAAAAGAATCTTCCCTTAGAAATAAATTTCAGCAGTCGGTAACATTTTATTTCAGGTTTTTATATGAATTAGGAATTTACTCTGACATATGTACAGATACCTTTTTCTTGAAAATATCTAAAAACAAATATGAAAATGTGTTAAAGAATGCTGAGACAGCTAAAGTACGTGGAGAAACCCATGAAAGAGCCAACATTCTACTTAGCAGTGGGATTGATAGGCAGGAGTATGAAGACGGTTATATATTTTCTTGTAAAAAATATCCTAAGATGTTTTTGGGACTTGCTGTTTTGTGCAGGGCTCCTGAAAGTAAGTATAAATGGATGAATTATATGAGGCTTGATTATAAGAGATATCATTCACCTGCACCAGAAATGTCAGATATTAAAGAAACCATGCCACAAGACTCAGCACATAATATAAATATTCTTACAGAAACATTAAAAGAGATGCCCCTTAAGATGCGAGTTAAACCAATGAGAAATATTACATCAGACTTCAAATGGAAAGTGGAATTCATCTATAAGAGTAAAAGCTGTATCGGTTTCTATGTGGATTATACTTCTCTTCTGGTGTGTATATATTTTAATGATTCAAAAAACATAACTGCAATGGCAGATACTCTTAGAAATATGGATGAGGAGCTTTTTGAGTGGTATCGTAACCATATACCAGAAAGATTATGTAAATGTCCCAATAATAGATGGGTCACATTAGGAGATACAAGGCGCAGAATTTGTGGTATGTCAAATCGGCTGGATGTTAATAATCCTAATGAAACAGATATGGAAAACTGTGTAAAGGTATTACGAACATTCCGAAAATTATAATCATAACAATAATGGGTGGGAAAGATGGAGATGAATAATTAATGAAAAGTGTAGACGCAGATTATGAGTATATTGTACTTGAAGGAAGCAGTTATGAAGTAGGTAAAATGCGTGGGGAGACTCTGAAAAGATATCCTGGTGATGCCAAATACTATTATAATCTTTTTAAAGATTCTGATATACCTCTTTCCAATGAAAAGATAAAGTATATCAGAAAAGTATATGATGAATATTGCCCTGGTCTAAATGATGAAATTGAAGGTTTTGCAGAGGCATTCGGGGTTAGATCAGATAATATAGTACTTAATACTAATTTGTTTGAGAGTAATTATGGTTGTTGCCAAATCGTAGCATTGCCATGTATAACAAAAAATGGTCACGTTCTTGTTGGAAGAAGTTATGAATATACTCCTGACGATGAAAAGAAATTATCCATATGCAGAATCAATGGAAAGCCAGCTCATCTTGGATTTGCAGTTTTTCTGTTTGGAAGATACGAAGGGGTTAATGAACATGGATTATCAATAACTGTATCAGCAGCTGCACCAGGAGTTGAGACATCTGTTAATGGTGTAAGATTCTGGGTTGCGATAAGGAGTATTATAGAAAATTGTACTAATACAGAAGATGCAGTATATATGCTCAAGAACATGCCCATATCTTCAAATTCAAATTTCATTATTGCTGATAAACAGGGGACGGCAGTTCTATGTGAGGTTTCATGTTTTAATGGAAAGAGAGAAGTGAGGGTTAAAAAAGCAGAGGATTATCTAATATCTACAAATCATTATACAGTAGAAGCCATGAAAAAGTATAATGTCGCAAAAATGAATCAATCAGTTATGAGATATAATGCTGCACAGGATACAATGAATAAGAGTATTCCAAGTGTGAGTAAAGATACTCTGAAAAAAATACTAAGCAATAAACTGCCTCATGGGGTATGTTGTCATTATTATGAGGATGGGCTGGGAACATTATATTCCATGATATTTGATTTAACAACATTGGATATTCATGTATGCTTTGGTTCACCAAATATCAATGGCTGGAAAAAATATGATATGTTTAATGAAAAGAAAGGGTCAACTAACATTAAGATTCCTTATGTTAATGAGTATCCAACTGCATTCAGCAATTTTTGGGCGAAATGCGATTAATAAATATGATAGGAGTTATATATGAAGAATTTTGTTTTTAACACACATACTAAAGTCTACTTTGGTAAAGAAAAGATTGTAGACTTATCAAAAGAAGTGACTAACTATGGTACTAACGTTTTGTTGGTATATGGTCAAGGTGCAATTAAAAAGAATGGAATCTACTCTGAAGTGGTAGAGGTCTTGAATAAATGTAATGTGGTTGAGTTTGGTGGCATTACACCTAATCCAAGGATAAAAATGGTACGAGAGGGTATTAAAATCGCACGGGAAAATAAGATTGATGTAGTTCTGGCTGTTGGAGGTGCAAGTGTAATTGATTGTGCTAAAATCATAGCAGCAGGATATTATTACGAAGATGATCCATGGGATTTGGTTATATGCCCAGGAGAAATCAAGATAGTACTTCCGATAATTACTGTTTTGACATCTTTTGGTACAGGTTCTGAGATGAATGGAAGTGCAGTAATCAATAATGAAGAAGAAGAGGAAAAAATAGGTACTTATTCTCCTTTGTTGCAGCCTGAAGTATCAATTCTTGACCCGGTATATACATATTCTTTGTCAGCAGACCTTACAGCAGCAGGAGTGGTAGATACTATGTCCCATGCAATGGAAAGCTATTTTTCAAAGGATAAGGATACATTTGTACAAGACAGGATTGCAGAGGGAATCATTAAAACATGTATCAAATATGGTCCAATTGCAATAAAGGAAAGTGATAACTATGAAGCTAGAGCCAATCTTATGTGGGCAGGAGCTCTTGGACTCAATGGTCTTACTGGTGCTGGAAAGACTTCGGCATGGTCCTGTCATCCAATGGAACATGAGTTGAGTGCATTCTATGATATTACTCATGGAGCAGGAATGGCTGTATTGATGACTAATTGGATGCGTTACATATTAAATGATAAAACAGTGGACAAATTTGTGGAATATGCTGAGAACGTATGGCACATATTTAATGAGGATGATAAGTATAAAAAAGCTGAAAAAGCTATAGAGATGACTAGAAAATTCTTTGATGAATGTAATATGCCGGGGACACTTGGTGAATTAGGAATTGATGATGAAAAATTTGAGTCTATGGCAGTAAATGCAGTGAGCAATGGTTTGCTGACATTTGCTTATGTTCCACTTAAAAAAGAAGATGTTGTCAACATATATAAGATGTGTTTATAGTAAGCAAAGCAGGGATGAAAGACTATTTAGATGACAGGAATTTACTAATAA
Organism: Vallitalea maricola; assembly: GCF_036985595.1. Taxonomy (NCBI): domain Bacteria; kingdom Bacillati; phylum Bacillota; class Clostridia; order Lachnospirales; family Vallitaleaceae; genus Vallitalea; species Vallitalea maricola. The sequence continues at coordinate 17,819 of NZ_BTPU01000002.1, forward strand.
TATACAAATATCTATTCATTTGAAAGAGACCACTTTTTATAGAATTGTCAAAAAAGGTTGTAAATACAATTAATCAAGTATTAATTATAAATTAATGATAAAGAGAGAGGTTAGAATAATGAATGAAAAAAAATTACCTGTTAAATCACCTAATGAATTCTTGACATATAAACCATTTGATTCAACACGAATATCTGTACTCCTTGCACAGGATAAATTATGTAAGGAGATTTACGAAAATTTTATGTACTTTAGAGTTGAGAAGTGTGCATATGATAATGGAGTCATGAAATTGGAGTGCCATTATAATGAACAATTTTCAAGCATAGGAGAAAAAAGAGTACCTATAGATATTATTCTAGATATGGACATGGATTTTATAACTTTTTGTAAGAAATCATTGGATAAGGAATTTTATATTTTTCTTCCAATTGAAACATCTGAAATAAGTAATTACATAAATTATAAGAAGAAACCAGTATATCATCACATTTTTATATATGGATATAATGACGATGAAAGAGTTTTTTATTGTTCTGAGTTTTTTGCTTTTTCCAATGATAAGTACTCATATCAAACAGTATCATATGATGAGATGGAGGCAGCATTCTATAAACTCCAGAGAGAATTAGATGAAGATAGTTTGAGTAAAGAAAAAATGCAATGGCTTAAGGATGTACATCTTCTTCATAGTTATACTGAGTATAGGGACAGATTTACAATCAATAGATTAATAGTTGGATTGCAGAATTATCTTGATAAAAGAGATAATAACGGTAATAAAGATTACATAAAAAATGTATATTATGGCTATGCAATTTATGATTTATGTGATATATATATAGAATATATAGTATCCAATAATTTCTATTACCATTTTGATATGAGACCATTTTTGCTAATCAAGGATAGATTTCATTATCTGAAGATACAGTCTGAATTTGTAAGTGAAAATTATGCTAGTGATTCAACTGAAATAAGTCAGATGATAGATGAATTTAAAAGATTGGAAAAGGAAGCACGAAATATGTTCTACCTGACTATAAAGTATACAATGAAGGGAGAGCATAAGAACGTAACAAAGATATTAGAGATATTGGAAAGGTTAAAATCAGAAGATTATGCTGTAACGTCTAGATACATAGAATGTCTAAAGCATATTTAACAAAGACGGAGATGATAAATAATAATGAAAGAGAAAGCTGAACTATCGTTACTTTTTAAAGAGTTCCAAGGTGCAATTAAGAAAAAAGATGAATTTGAAATAGGTATAAAACATTTGTTAGAATTTAGAAAGGAATTATGGGAAATATATCAATTCATTTTTGATAATGTCAATGAGGAAGAATATTCTTTGATGCCTTTGGCAAAAGATAAGACAATAGCTTATTTTCTATATCATTTGACTAGGATTGAAGATATTCCTTCAAATACATTGATATTAGATCAGGAACAGATTTTCTATAAAAATGATTATCAAAATAGGATACAATCTCCTATATCCACAACAGGTAATGAAATACCTAGAGAGCAGTTAGTTGAATTTTCGAAGCAATTGAATATAGATGAATTAAAAAATTATATAACAGATGTTTTCCAAAACACTAACAAGTTAATTGAAAATATGACACTGAAAGAAAGTAGAACCAAGGTTAGTGAGGAAAGAAAGGAAAAGCTTATAGTATTGAATTCAGTATCTACCGATGAAAAAGCATTTTGGCTTGTGGATTATTGGTGTAAGAAAAATTATAGGGGCTTGTTGCTCATGCCTTTTTCAAGACATCAATTCTTGCATTTGAATGGATGCTTGAGGATATACAGGAAACTAAGAAAGATTAAAAAATAGTAGCCATTTTTTAATTTGACACATCTACGATATTAGGATATTATAATTAATATAGGACGGTCGTCCGAATTATTTAGAGAGGATTGTATATGATGAGTAGTAAAACTAATCAGTCAGAATTAATTCTAGATGCGGCGTATAAATGTGTTTCAGAAAAAGGGTATGCCAATATATCATTGAGAGACATAGCAAAAGAAGCTAATGTTGCACTTAGTCAATTACATTATTATTTTGGAAGCAAAAAGAAGTTATTGCAAGAGATAATCAAACGAATGATTGGTAAATATACAATAGAACTTGAAAAACAGATAAAAAAAAGTCAATCAGACAAAAAAGATATTTCAAATGTATTTAACTTCATAAAAGAAGCGTTAGAAAGAAATCCTGAACTTTTTAAGATACTATTTGATTTATCAAGTTTAGCTCTTAGATCTGATTCATTCAAACTTATGCTATCTGACCTATTTGACCATTTGTCAGGAGTTATAAAAGAATGTATTGACGAAAGCAGTTCAATAGTAGATGAATTCAAGGATTTTTCTTCCAGTACTTTATCAAGATTGATATTAGGAAGTGTTCTAGGTGTAGCATTTGAATATACTCTGGATGCTAATAAGAATGAAGATATACTTGACTCATTAGACGCTTTATCTGTGATTTTTCAATAGACACATAGCTTAATTATAAAGACATAAGAAGGAGTTGAGATGATTGGTTGATTTAAGTAGATTAATGATTTACTTTAGTATATATTCTTTTTTAGGCTGGGTATGGGAAACATCTTTTGTATCAGTATGCACGGGAAAATTTGTTAATAGAGGATTCCTAAAAGGATTCTTCATTCCTATATATGGATTAGGAGCATTGTCTGTAATTGTGGTGCAAAGGATTATAGGAAATACTACAAATAATTATATATTAAATTTATTTATAGTTGTATTAGTATCCACATTGGTTGTTACAACACTTGAATTCTTGACTGGTTTTGCAATGGAAAAAATATTTAATAAAAAATGGTGGGATTATACTGATAAACCTTTTAATTTGAAAGGATATATTTGCTTGAAGTTCTCTATTGGTTGGGGAGTATTCATTTTTGTTTTCTTAATACTATTGCATCCAAATATTTCATATTATTTATCCGGTTTTAATGAGGGTGTTATAGTAAGTATGTCAGTAATATTTACAGTATATCTTATAACAGATGTGATATTATCAACTAAAGATGTCATATCACTTAGGGAAGCTATCAGAAAATACGCTGAAATCCCATTTGAAAAATATCGTATGCGTATTATAAAATGCAGAAGAATATTTAATGCTTTTCCTGATTTATTAAAATTAAATGCAGGAACACTAAAATTTGACGTAAGGAGTATTCTTAATGAAGGTGTTGAGAAATTCAAAACACAAATCGTTAGTAGATTTAGGTAATGTCAGTGAATATAGAGAGTGTGTTTCGGAGATTATAAAACATCCAAATGTAAAATTAATGAAAACATTTATTCAACATTCCGATGTTACTACATTGAATCATTGTTTAGATGTTTCCTATAAGAGTTTTATTATATGCAAACGCCTACATCTAGATTGTCGTGCTGGTGCTAGGGGAGGACTATTACATGATTTTTATCTCTATGATTGGCATGAAACAAAACCAAAAGAAGGCAAGCATGGTTTTGTCCATCCAAGGATTGCCCTTGCTAATGCTAATAGACATTTTAAATTAAACAAACGTGAGCAGGATATCATTGTTAAACATATGTTTCCTCTCACATTAAAACTACCAAGATATGCGGAATCATGGGTAGTTACATTAGTTGATAAATGGATTGCTATTAAAGAAATAATAATGTGAGCACTTATACAATATAACTAATTGTAGCATTAGGGAAATAGTGAGCGATTAGGTCTTTAAAATATCTAGCTGCATCTTCTCTAATATCTAGGTCATAACAGAACTTCCCACGTCCTTTTGGACACATTTTTGATCTATCAAATACATTAAGAACACCCTTTAGAGCGGCGCTGTTAATGGTATCATTGGCATATCCATAAGTCATGAAGATAAGTTCAAAAAACAATTGTTCCTTTAGTTTGTCATCAAGTTTTTTGGACAAAGATTCCAACAATTCTCTATACATTTCCTGCCAATTATCTAAAAGGATTATAGGTGCTATATTGACACCAACTCTGTATCCTGCATTAAACATTTTGTTTGCGGCATCTATTCTATCTTCAAGTTTAGAAGTGCCTATTTCAACTTTTCTAATAATATAATCTGGATTGACACTAATCCTCATCTGAGTATTTCCATTGTGGTCAGCATCAAGAAGGTCATCAACCATAGCAAATTTTGTGGCAAAGGTACAAGTTGCATTATCTAGTTTGCCGAATTCTTCTATAGCCCATCTCAAATTACCTGTAATGGTATTTTCAAGAACCATATCACTTGTTGAGCCTATTTCATATATTTTTCTTTCTCCTACTTGTTTAATTTTTCTTTTTACGGAATTAATCATTGCTTCTCGATTAACGAATATGCGTAAATACGAACCTTTGAAGAAATTACATACAAGGTAGCAATATGTACATATAGCTGAGCAACCTGAAGATGTAAAAGGGACAATGAAATCTGCAGATAATTTATTAGGAGTTAATTGTAAACTTTTTCTGATACCAAGAACCAGATATTTTTTGAACTCAACAAATTTTTCATCAGGTGCTTTTTTAATGAATTCTACATCATGATGTTTTTCTATGGGTATCATTTCAATATTCAAATTTTTATAACGTTCATAAAGGGTTTTCCCTAACTCATATTCAAGAATTTTTTCTTCATAAAGTACTTTTGCTGGTATAAATTTATCCAAGATATCACCTCTATAGTATTTAATTAATGATATATTTAGTATTTCTATTTCAATATAAAATATTCTTAACCAACCAGCTATAAATCTAACTATGGATATTAGGTCAATAATGGATTATACTAATATATGGAAACATTTATTAGAGACTAATGAGATTCTATTACTATAACCAAGTACTAAATTAAGTTGTTTAATAAAAAATTTATATAAAATTAATAGGAGACTAAAATGGAATTAGAGATACTATATGAAGATACACATATAATTGTTGCAAAAAAACCTCCAAAAGTCCCTTCACAAAAGGACAAGACTGGAGATAAGGATATGTTAACATTATTGAAAGAGTATTTGATTAAAGAATATAATGTTAGAAATCCATATATTGGTTTAATTCATAGACTTGACCGACCAGTGGGTGGCTTGATGGTGTTTGCCAAGACAAAATATGCCAATACGAAATTATCAGAAGAAATTAGGTTTAAAAGATTTGAGAAACACTATTATACTGTAGTTTGTGGCAAGCCTAGCCAAGATAAAGGAGAATTAAGAGATTACCTTAAAAAGAATGGTCGAAATAATATATCCAAAGTAGTTGCTAAAAACGTAGAAGATGCCAAAGAAGCTATTTTAGAATATGAATTAATAGAAACCATTGAAACTGAAGAATATGGTACTTTGAGTCTATTGAAGATTAATCTCAAAACTGGAAGACATCATCAGATACGTGTTCAACTTTCTAATGCTACTATGCCCATATGGGGAGATAATAAATACAATGAAATTTTTATGAAAATGAAGAAATGGACACAGATTGCATTGTGGGCTGGATTCATTTCATTCAAGCATCCCAAAGAGAATAAGATCTGTAAATATGAACTAAAACCAAGTAATGAGTATCCTTTTAACATGTTCAATAATATTTAGGGGTGATTTTATGTTAAATAAATTAAAGGATATAATAGATTCAAGTAATAATATAGTGTTTTTTGGGGGTGCTGGTGTTTCCACTGAAAGTGATATACCTGACTTTCGTTCTGAAAAAGGGTTGTATAAAGCAGTTCAGAAATATCATTATCGCCCAGAAACAATAATAAGCCATACTTTTTTTATGAAAAAACCTAAGATTTTTTATGAGTATTACAAGGAGAATCTTATATATAGAGATGCCAAGCCTAATAACGCTCATAAAGCGTTAGCTAAGTTAGAGGAAAGAGGAAAATTGAAAGCTGTAGTGACGCAGAATATAGATAATTTACATCAGATGGCAGGAAGTAAAGAAGTCGTTGAATTACATGGATCAGTGTATAGAAATTATTGTATGTCTTGCGGTGAATCTTATGATATAGATTTCATCTTAGATAGTGATGATGTTCCTAGATGTACAAAATGCGGAGACATTGTCAAACCGGATGTGGTTCTGTATGAAGAGGGATTGGATGGATTAATTCTTAAAAAAGCTGTGGAATATGTTAGCTGTGCGGAAGTATTAATTATTGGGGGTACATCATTGGTAGTTTATCCAGCAGCTTCACTTATACAATATTTTAATGGGAAATATCTAGTTCTTATCAATAAAGAGGAAACTTCTTATGACAGCTATGCAGATTTAGTTATTAATAAGCCTATTGGAGAAGTTATGAAGGATTTTTTGTTATAAGAGTATAGTTTTTTATTTTTAGTGGTAGAAAAATTTACTATTTACTATATTTTGTAACTTGGTTTATAATTTCAGTTTGAAATTTTTAAGAATATTGATATAATATACTATGAAATTATATATTATAGGAGGAACTTATGATTAATCTATCAATAGAAGTATTGGACCAAGCAGGTAATAAGTTAGCAGAGTGCAGTAATACTGATGAAGTATATTTAGTTTATCAAGATACATATAAAGAGGGAGACAAGATTGTATTCAAGTCAAGTGAAAAAAATCAATATTTTATTGGACAAATTGATGATGCACTTGGAGAAGCCTTTGTATATTTCACAGAAAATAAAGTAGTTTATAATGTACCATTTGAAGAAAAAAGAACTAATTTCTCACCAAAAGTATTTAGTGGAAATATTCATCTACTGCATTTAAGAATTGCTACTAAAGAAGAAATAGGTGCATATAAGAATCTTGCTAAAAATGTTATTGATCAAAATGGTATTGAAGGATTATATCCTCATGCAAAAGCAAATGTAGAAACAAGAGGAGAAGCAGTTTTTGCAGCAAGAAATGCAATTGATGGTGTTTGTGAAAACAGATCACATGGTCCTTGGCCTTATCAATCATGGGGGATCAATATGCAGGATGATGCCGAGATGAAATTAGATTTTGGAAGATTAGTAGCAGTTGATAAAATCGTATTATATACAAGAAGCGATTTTCCACATGATAACTGGTGGGAACAAGTGAAGATTGTTTTCTCTGACGATTCTGAATTAGTTTGGGATCTTGAAAAAAGCTATAAACCACATATAATAAAAATTGAACAAAAGAAAATCAAGTGGCTGGTTCTAAAAGATTTGAAGAAAGCTGATGATCCATCACCATTCCCAGCACTTACACAAATTGAAGTGTATGGAGTAGAAGCTTAATAAAAATAAATATTGAATAATAAAAGGACTGTCTCTAATGCATTTTACTAATATTTATAGTATGCATATAGAGGCGGTCTTTAATTTTATCATCAACAATATTCAACATAAAAACTTATAATCCTCATATAATCAAATTAGTTCATTCTCAGAAAATACTGGTAAGCTACTAAAGATATTCGGTAGTTGATCCATAGAACAAATAGACAGTATAGTAAGTACAGGTGCTGATTATATGGTTAATACAAAAGACATATTTGATAAGACAGTAAAATATATTGATAGTATAGTAGATAACCTAGACGACCAGAAGAAAGTAAAGAGGCTACAGGAAGGCTGATTGAAACAGTAGATTTATTCAAAATGTAATGTTTATGTATATTTACTGGTGTAAATTAAGTTTGACTTTTAATAACACCTATGATAATATCTTTATAGAATATAAGCCATGAAGGCTTAATATAAAGACTTATAGAAATTTAAGTTTACGACACAAACAGCCCATGAAGGGTACTAATTTAATTAGTACTTTTAATGGGCTTTTTTACGTCATAATAAACTCTTATTAAACGCATACATAAGGCAAAATGCAAAATTCGAGCGTAAATAGTATAGGAGAATATTCTCCTATACTATTGGAACGGCTGTTAGCCATATTAGTTAGCCATTGCTAGCTATATCAAAAGGAGGAATATCATGAAGAAAAAGTTATGGGAAAAATGTAAAGAATTTCATGGACATGAATGTCCAGGGTTAGCTATTGGATACCGTGCATGTGAAATAGCTATGGAAAAAATCAATTTAACATTCTCTAAAGATGAAGAATTAGTATGTATTACAGAAAATGATGCTTGTGGAGTAGATGCTGTTCAAGTCATTACAGGTTGTACAATGGGAAAAGGAAATCTAATATATAAAGATACAGGCAAGATGGCATTTTCATTTTTTAATCGTATCAATGGAGACAGTATAAGATTGATACTAAATGGAAATAAAACTGAAATGACTAGAGAACAGAGAACAATACATATACTAGAGGCTCCAGCAGAAGAAGTGTTCAGTATAAAAAAACCAAACTATGAAGTACCTTCTCGTGCAAGAATATTTAATACTGTCATATGTGAAAAGTGTGGAGAAGGTGCAAAAGAAAGTAATATAAGGATAAGTAATGGAAAAAAACTATGTCTTGATTGTTATGATGAATATACAAGAGGCTGGTAAAACATAATGATATGAAAGATGTGATGAAAATTAATTCTAAAGCAGCTGAAAAAAACAATGGAATAGAAGCATATAAAAGCTATACTGCTAAGAAAGTAGCTATAGCCATATGTTCTATTATTATAATGATCATATTATCAATTATTGCTATCAATGCAGGTTCAACCAATATAAGGTTCAATGAAATATTAGGAGCTATTATTGGCCGAGGAACAGAAGTCTCTAATGTGGTTGTTCTACGTATCCGTTTACCAAGAATCATTGCTGCAATTGTTGCAGGTGCTGGTCTATCGGTATCAGGGTGTGTAATGCAAAATAACCTGCGAAACCCATTAGCTTCACCATCAACATTAGGAATATCTAACGCAGCAGCTTTTGGAGCTAATCTAGCTATAATTATATTTGGAGCAGGAAGTTTTCGAAGTTTGGGAGCTGATGCAGTTATTATTAATAATCCCTATATAGTAACCCTGTCGGCTTTTACTCTATCTATGTTAGCAGCTTTTGTCATTTTGTTACTAGCTAAATTAAGAAGTTTTTCACCTCAATCAATTATATTAGCTGGTGTTGCATTAGGTTCGCTTTTTTCTGCTGGAACTACTTTAATCCAATATTTTGCTGATGATGTACAGGTAGCAGCAGCAGTTTTCTGGACATTCGGTGATCTAGGTAGAGTATCATGGAACGAAGTAATAATAATGGCTGTTGTTATAGGTATTGCTTTAATATATTTCATGGTAAAAAGATGGGACTATAATGCCCTGGATAGTGGAGAAGAGTCAGCTAAAAGTCTAGGTGTAAATGTAGAAAGAGTCCGTTTCGGAGGTATGTTTGTTTCCTCATTGATAACATCGGTAGCTGTTGCATTTCTTGGAATAATCGGGTTTATCGGACTCATATCTCCACAGATAGTAAGAAGAATCATTGGCGGAGATCATCGATTTTTGATACCAATATCCGCTGTAACCGGTTCAATAATTTTATTATTTGCAGATACATTGGCTAGAACAATAATTGCACCAGTTATATTACCAGTAGGAGCAATAACTTCTTTTTTAGGAGCACCATTATTTCTATATTTACTGTTAAGGGGGCATAATAAAAAATGATTCTATCAGTACAAGGATTAGAATTTAGTTACCCAAGTAATAAAGTTTTGAGAGACGTTTCATTTTCTATAAAAAAGGGAGAATGCCTTGCCATATTAGGTACTAATGGAACAGGAAAATCCACACTCCTAAAATGTATAAACAGAATTCTAAAACCTCAAAAGGGAGCAGTTTTAATAGATGAATCTGATGTTCATAAATTAAACCAAACAGATTTAGCTAAGAGGATAGGTTATGTTTCTCAGAGTAATCAGTCCTTCAGAACAACTGTATTTGATACTGTTCTTATTGGCAGAAAACCATATATTAAATGGGATGTTACAGAGAAAGATTTGAACATCGTAAATAGAGCAATAGAAATGCTTGGATTACAAGAATATTCTTTGAGATATATCGATGAATTAAGCGGCGGAGAACTGCAAAAAGTTATTATAGCCAGGGCATTAGCACAAGAGCCTAAGATTCTTATGTTTGATGAACCCACAAGCAGTCTTGACTTAAAAAATCAGTTAGAAGTAATAAATATAATTAAATATGTAGTTAAAAATAAGAAAATATCTGCCCTAGTTACAATACATGATTTGAATTTAGCCTTAAGATTTGCTGATAAATTCATATTGTTGAAAGAGGGCAAAATATATGCAGCTGGAGGGATAGAAATCATGACTTCTCACAACATAGAGTCTGTCTATTCAGTTCCAGTGAAAGTTGAAAAATTGAACAGTAAGATGGTTGTAGTACCCATCTGATAAATACAAATATTGTCAAGGAGATCTATGATTATGAATAAGAAAAATAAAATATTAATAGCTATAACATTTTTAATAACAACGATTATGTTCATTGGTTGTGCTTCCAAAACAACAACTGACAACGATTCAAGCTCTACTAAAATAACATTGACAGATATGTTGGGAAGAACTATATCAATGGATAACAATGCCAATAAAATAGTTGCTATTGGACCTGGAGCATTAAGGTTGTATTGTTACATAGATAGTACAGATAAAATAGTTGGAATAGAACAGATAGAAAAGGACCATCCTACAGGAAGGCCCTATGCTATTGCTAATGAGTCATTAAAAGAACTAGAGGTAATAGGTCCAGGAGGACCAAATAATTCTCCTGATGCTGAAAAACTATTATCAGTAAAACCAGATGTAATATTTTCAATGTATGCATATGATAAGGCTTCAGTAGATGAACTGCAAGCTAAGACTGGAATACCAGTAGTAGCATTAAGTTATGGTAAAGTATCGACTTTTGACCCTGCTGTATATGAGTCATTAGAAATCATAGGAAAAGTTATGGGGAGGGAAAATAGAGCCGATGAAGTGATCAATTTCATGAAAGATTGTCATGATGATTTGAATGAAAGAACGAAAGATATTGAAGAAAGTAAAAAATCAAGTGCATATATAGGCGCTCTATCATATAAAGGAAGTCATGGTATAGAAAGTACTTATGGAGATTATTCCCTATTCGAAGCAATAAATGCAAAAAATGTTGTAGATGAAGTTGGAAAAACAGGTTCTATAATGATAGATAAAGAAAAACTAATTGAATGGAATCCTGATAAGATATTTATTGACTATGGTGGACTGAATCTAGTAAAAGATGATTATAACAAGAATCCAGATTTTTATAACACTTTATCTGCATTCAAAGATGGTGAGTTGTACTCACAATTGCCATATAATTTTTATCATACCAACATAGGTACTGCAATGGCAGATGCATATTATCTTGGGAAAGTTCTTTACCCAGATAGTTTCGAGGATATAGAACCTGAGAAAAAAGCAGATGAGATTTATAAGTTTCTACTTGGAAAAGAAGTTTATAAGAAAATGGCTGAGGATTTTGGTGAGTTCCGTAAAGTCTCAATAAATTGACAATTCAAAGGGGATAAATAATTAATGTTTATGAAAAGAAGGAGTAGACTTGAATGAAAATTTTATACTATGACTGTTTCGCTGGAATAAGTGGAGATATGAACTTAGGTGCATTAATAGATTTAGGTGTAGATAAAGATTATCTTATAGAAGAACTGAATAAGCTAACTATATCACAAGAATTTAAGATTAAGATTCAAACAAAACAAAAGATGGGAATTACGGGAACAAAAGTAGATGTGATTTTAGAAAATAAACATGGGCATGTACATGGACAAGAATATGAACACAAACATGAGCATACAGATACACATACACATAATCACGAACATAGAAATCTAAATAGTATATATAAAATTATTGATGAGAGTAATTTAAACGAGAACGTGAAGAAATTGAGTAAGGATATGTTTTTAGCTGTAGCAAAAGCCGAGGCAAAAGTACATGGGAAATCTATTGAGAAAGTCCATTTTCATGAAGTAGGTGCTGTTGATTCCATAGTTGATATTATAGGAGCAGCTATATGCATTGATAATCTTAAGGTAGATAGAATTATGTCTTCTACAGTAGAGTTAGGCGGTGGATTCGTTAAATGTGCACATGGAATTATTCCTGTTCCAGCCCCTGCAACTACAGAGATTCTTACTAATATACCTATACACATGGGAAAAGTGAATTCTGAAACAACAACTCCTACAGGAGCGGCAATATTAAAGACTATAGTTAATGAATTCACTGATAAAATAGATTTTAAAATAGTAAAAATCGGATATGGACTAGGTACCAAAGATTTTGAAATACCAAATGTATTAAGGGCTTTTCTAGGTGAGGTTGATGATAAAGTCAAAGATGTTCAGACAATGTTAGAAATCAACATTGATGATATGAATTCAGAACTATTTGGTTATATAGAAGATAAACTTTTTGAAAATGGAGCATTGGATGTATATAAAACACCTATCATAATGAAAAAAGGAAGACCAGCCATTAAATTAAGTGTCTTAGTTGATTCAACTAGTTTACATAAAATAGAGAATGTATTACTAGTAGAGACAACTACCTTAGGTCTTAGAAAATATACAGTTGAAAAAGTAATGCTGGATAGAGAGTTTATAACCCTTTCAACAAAATATGGAGATATACCTATAAAAAAAGGGCTGCTAGATGGTAAAGTCATAAAAATGAAACCAGAATACGAAGTATGTAAAAGATTAGCAACGGAACATGAAATACCAATAAGAACTATTTATGATGAAATATATAAATTAACTTGATTGGAGAATGATTATGGACAAATATAATACCTTAATACAATACTTGAAAAAATTAGAAAAGGTAATAATAGCTTTTTCAGGAGGAGTGGATAGTACCTTTTTGTTATATGCAGCAAAAGAAGCATTGGGCGATAATATTAAGGCTGTAACAATAAACTCACCTTATATAGCAAATTGGGAAATTGAAGAATCCAAAGAATTCACACAAAAAATAGGAGTGAAACATGATTTTTTAGAGGTGGATATTGTAGAAGATATAAAGCATAATCCCATAAATAGATGCTATCTATGTAAGAAGTATATCTTCCAGAAGATTAAAGAAAAGGCTAAAAATGAAAATTACAGATATATTATTGATGGAACCAATTTTGATGATATCAAGGATTATAGGCCAGGTATGAAAGCGTTGAAAGAATTAGAGATTGTAAGTCCATTACTTATATGTGAAATTACTAAATCTGATATTAGAGAAATGTCAAGGAACAAAGAACTAGAAGTATGGAATAAACCTTCCTATGCCTGCCTTTTGACTAGAATCCCACATGACACAGTAATAGAAAATACTACCTTAGCTAGGATAGAAGAAGCAGAAAAATATTTGATGAATAAGGGTTTGAGAGCATGTAGGGTAAGGGTACATGGAAACTTAGCGAGAATAGAACTGACTAAGAATGACTTAAGTAAGATTTTTGATGAAAAAATCAGAGAAAATATTACTGATTATTTTTCAAAAATAGGTTTTGACTATACTACATTAGATTTACAAGGTTATAAAATGGGTAATTTCAGTATAAAAGATATTGAGGCAGGTGATAGGGATGAATGAAAAAGATATTATGCAGCTGTTAGAGCAATTGAAAAATAATAATATCTCTGTAGATGAGGCATATAGAGCAATAAAAGACCTGCCATTCAAGGATCTTGGTTTTGCTAAGATTGATAATCATAGAGAAATTCGAGTAGGGTATCCAGAAGTAATATATTGTGAAAATAAAACCATATCTCAAGTTCGAGAAATAATAAAATTTATGTTAACTAAAAACAATAATATTCTAGCAACTAGAGCTAGTAAGGAAATGTTTGAAGAAGTTAAAGGTTTGCATAGGGATTTAAGATATAACGAGTTAGGCAGAACCATTACTTATGAGGCAAATAAAATTCCAAGAACAGAATCTTATATTGCTATAGTTTCAGCAGGAACTTCTGATTTAGCAGTAGTTGAAGAAGCAAAAGAAACTGCGTTAATACTAGGAAACAAAGTAGAGGTAATAACTGATGTTGGTGTAGCAGGTATTCACAGGTTATATGCTAGACTAGATATTATTAGGGAAGCAAAGGTCATTATCGTAATAGCTGGTATGGAAGGAGCATTAGCCAGTGTAGTAGGAGGTTTGATAGATAAACCCATCATAGCTGTTCCAACAAGTGTTGGGTATGGGGCTAACTTCAATGGTTTATCGGCTCTACTTTCCATGTTGAACAGTTGTGCTTCTGGTGTTTCAGTTGTTAACATAGATAATGGATTTGGTGCAGCTTATAATGCCAGTATGATTAATAAAATATAATAAAAAACACCTTTAGAAAATCTTAAGAAATAATTTATCAAAAATCAATCTATCCTCACTGAATTTGTGATATAGTTTAAGAAAAACATGAAAGGGAAGATTGATGTGGACAACTATCCAGATAATTATAGCAAGATACGTAATAATACTTATAGAAAACAAAACCGCCGAACAGGAAAGGGTGTTATACTCTTTTTATTAAGTTGTGGTTTAATAGCTTTTATGGCTTATAAAATAGTTAATCAGGGTGACTCTATTACAAACAATGTTAGAAGTGAAGAAATTAATTTTAAATATGACAGAGAAGTTACAGTAAGAGAAAATGTAACTACCCCTGATCCTCCAGAAGAATATCCGGCTGATATACCTAATAGAGAAGAACTCATAGAACTAGCTGGGGAGTATCCAGATGTAAAAACGATACTAAAAAATGTCAAAGATTACCCAGATGAACTTTTAGAACTTATAGTAAGAAATCCAGAAACAATAAAATTTGTCCTAGATTATCCAACTAAATATCCAGCAATAGATGAGGATAGTTCAATAGATATCACTCAAGAGTACAAGCAAGGTGAGATACCACTTTTTTTACAATGGGACCAACGTTGGGGATATTATAATTACGGAGATTCTCCAATAGGACTTTCCGGTTGCGGACCAACAGTTTTATCAATGGTCATAGTGGCACTTACTGGTGATACTGAGAAAAATCCAAAAGTTGTATCGGATTTCAGTTATGAGAACGGGTACTTTATAGAGGGTTCCGGATCTAGCTGGTCTCTTATGACAGATGGTGCCGAATCCTTTGGACTAGATTCAACAGTATTACCGTTAAGTGAAAAAACTATTAAATCAAATCTGCGAGAGGGTAATCCCATAGTTGTTAGCCTGAGACCAGGAGATTTTACTACAACAGGTCATTTTATTGTGTTGACAGGTATAACAGATGAGGGGAAAATAACAGTAAATGACCCGAATAGTATAGAAAGAAGTAATAAAGAATGGGATATAGATGTTTTTATGAAACAATCTAAAAATCTATGGGCATTCAGTAGTTAATATCCAAAGAAAGTTACTGCTATTATGAATGAAGCAGTAGCTTTCTTTGATTTTATGCTATTATTATTGTTTTAGATTATTTATGAACTCATCAGTTATATGAGAGATATCAGAAGCCTTAGTCTGATATAGGAAATGAGAGGCTTCTTTAGAATTTAGAAATTTAATTACATAAATTAATAAAAAACAATGAAATTATATTGCATAATTCTAAAAAAGTATATATAATAAAACTAAACAATAGAAAAAGGTGAATAACAGCAAGCATCCTATTAAGAAATGATTTACAAATCATCATTATATAATATAATAAATATATAAGACATAGGAAAAATCACATTAATGATGCAAAAAACTTAATTAGAAAGAGTGATATTATGGGTTGTTTATCAATAATTAATCAGTTATCTGAAGAATTTACTGTTTCAGAGAGTAAAATATCTAATTATATACTTAAGAACACTAACAAAGTATTGGGATTGAATGCCAATGAACTTGCAAAAATAAGTAAAGTATCGCCTGCATCTGTTGTGAGATTTACTCGTAAACTAGGATATGACAGCTATAGTGAGATGATGATACAGCTTGCCAGAGATGTTGAATCTCAAAATAGTGAATACCTAGACTTTCTTTTACATTCAGATGATAGTTTTGAAGAGATGACTAAAAAAGTTATGCTTAACATTACATCCACATTGAATGAGACATATAATCTGTTGAAACCAAAACAATTAGAAGCTGCAATCGATGTATTAAGGAAAGCTGAAACCATATATCTATTTGGAATAGGCGCCTCAGGTATCGTAGCGGAGGACATGCTTCAAAAACTTGTAAGAATCAATAAAAAATGTGTATATTATCCAGACTATAACCTTGGAGTAGCCAGTTCTGTTCATATTACAGATAAGGATGCAGTAGTTGCATTTTCATATGGTGGCAAAACAAAGGAAGTAAATATAGCAGTACAAACTGCGAAGAGTAAAGGTGCTAAGTGTATAGCTGTTACCAAGTGCGGCAAATCACCTTTAGCATCTATAGCAGATATGTGTTTGCTTTTACCTAATAGAGAAAATGAAATAAGAATTGGAGCAGTACAATCTAGATATGCTCAATTATTTATTGTAGACTTGTTATTTGTTGGAGTAGTAAAAGATAACTTTGACAAAAATGAAGAGTATCTACAAAAAACAAGAGAAATAATAGCTAGGTTAAGAATATAGATCAACTATAATATTACCCTGCAACAAGAATTTACAGCTTATGCAGGGCAATATAATAGATATTTTTGAAATAATATTTCATATAATACAAATAAAGCTTGAAATCAGATTCTATATATTATATAATAAATATACTAGAAATATTCAAAATAATAACTTGTGTTAGGATTAAGGTGATATTTATATGCAATATATTATAGGAGTTGATGCAGGAGGCACTAAAACAAGTTGTGAAGCTTATAGTCTTGGGGGCAAACTTCTATCTAGTGCAACTAGTTCTTTTGGGAGTGTTGTTGTAGATAAGAAAGAAGCTCTTAGGAATATTAAAACAGGAATAGATGAATGTATGAGTTCCTTGACAGCTTCAGAATGTAAAGGGATTGTAGTTGGTGCAGCTGGAGCAGAAACAGGCAATGCATTAGAAGAGATTAAATCTTATCTTATTAAATATTACGATACAAAGGTTATTGTAACTAATGATGCAAAATTAGCTATGTATGGTTATTTAGAAGGAAAAGATGGAATATTACTTATTTCTGGAACAGGTTCAATTGGTTATGGAAAGAAAGGCAACACTATAGAAAGATGTGGTGGCTGGGGACATTTAATTGATGATAAAGGCAGTGGATATTATATTGCAATGGAAGCTATAAGACGTATTGTAAAAGAACGAGATGAAAGAAGAGAATTCAGTAATCTAAGTAAGAAGATATTAAAACATATTAATATTAACGAAATAAAATATCTTATTGATTTTGTTTACAATTCTCCAAAAGGGCAAATTGCTTCCATAGTGCCTGTAATATTAGACGAAGCTGAAAATAATGACAAAACAGCTATAGACATCCTAGTAAGGGCAGGGCAACATTTGTTTGATATAATAAAGACTTTATGCAACTCTATGAATTTCAACAATGATTACATAACATTTTCAGGTAGTATCATGAAGATACCACTAGTCAAAAATACTATTATTCATAGAATGAAAAACGAATTACCTAACTTAAAATTGCTAGAAAAACAATGTTCTCCTACTATTGGAGGATATTACATATTTATTGAAGAGAGTTCTATCTAGCCTTGGAGGAGTTATAAAATGAACATTAAGGTTAAAAACGGAATAGACAATATTAATAACATAAATAATTTATTAAAGGGTAAAAAAATAGGACTTATAACTAATCCAACAGGTGTAGATAAGAATCTTGAGGCAACAATCGATATTATTGACAGGAACTATAATCTTTGTTGCCTCTATTCTCCAGAACATGGAGTAAGAGGGAATGTACAAGCTGGTGCGAAAGTTGAATCATATGTGGATGAAGATACTAATAAACCTGTATATTCCTTATATGGTAAGAATAAGCGTCTTTCCAGCGATATGTTAAAAGATATAGATATCGTCATATTTGATATTCAAGATGTAGGAGCTAGATTTTATACATATCTATATACAATGACATATGCTATGGAAGGGTGTAGGGAAAAAGGAATACCTTTTGTAGTTTTAGATAGAATCAATCCATTAGGCGGAACTAAAGTTGAGGGAACTTTATTAGATGAAAGATTTCAATCTTTTGTAGGAAAATATTCTATGCCTACAAGATATGCTTTGACCATAGGGGAGTTTGCTAAACTGATAAATGCTCAGAAAAATATTAATTGTGATTTGACAGTTGTGCCTTGCACAGGGTGGAAGAGAGAAATGTATTATGATGAAACAGATCTACAGTGGATTATGCCGTCGCCTAATATACCAACAATCCAATCTGCATTGGTATACATAGGTACCTGTGTTTTTGAGGGAACTAATGTTTCAGAAGGGAGAGGGACAACGAAACCTTTTGAAATAATAGGGGCACCTTGGCTTGATACTAAAAAAGTTATTGATGCCATGAATAAAAAAAGATTGAAAGGTGTCAAATTCAGACAAACGTATTTTAAGCCTACTTTCTCTAAGTATAAAGATATGGACTGCAAAGGAATACAGATACATGTAATGGATAGAAATAGCTTTGAACCTTTTAAGACTGGTTTATACTTATTGGATGAGATTAAAAATAGCAATAATGCATTTGAATGGTTAAAACCTTTCAAAGAAGGTGGACATCATTTTATTGATCTTCTACTTGGAACAGACGAAATAAGAGAAAAAGATTTTGATGCAGAAAAATTTATTGAAAAACAGAGAAAACAGATTATGGATTTTGATAAAGTACTAAAGAAATACTATCTTTATCGTTAAGGGAATAATCCATATGACATTGATACAGAGCCTGATTAAGGTTCTGTTTTTTATCTTTTAAAGTTATTATTCAAAGTACATAAAAATATGAATAGCCAATTCAATAAAGATGCAGAGACAAAAATTGACTTTGCATCTTCATATATTAGTATAGCTTCATAACTACAAATTTTATATAGGAATCTTATTTCATATGAATAATCTTTATTAGAGTGAGTTTGATTTTAGATAATTCAATAATGTATCAACTGTAGTAAAAGCCAAACTTGTTACTGTGTCCGCACATCCATAATATAATACTATCCTTCCAGTACCAGCATCTGTTAGTGCGGCACATGGGAATATAACATTCGGTACGTCACCAATGCATTCGTAATCTGTTGTTGGTGTCATTATATAGTCTTTTGATCTGTATTTTACCTTCCATGGTTCATTAATATCAAGTAATGCACAACCCATTCTATAGACAAATCCATTGCATGTAGTAATTACCCCATGATATATCAATAACCATCCTTCATCTGTCTCAATAGGAATTGGTCCAGGACCTATCTTGGTAGACTGCCAAGCTGAATCATTACCAGGTATAGTAGCCATAACATGACGGTGGTGACCCCAATATTCCAAATCATTACTTTGACTATAATAAATATCTCCAAAAGGTGTATGCCCATTGTCGCTAGGTCTACTGAGCATAGCATATTTTCCATTGATTTTTCTTGGGAAAAGTACACCGTTTCTATTAAAAGGAAGAAATGCATTTTCCATTTGGAAGAATTCTTTAAAATCAAATGTATATCCTATACCTATTGTAGGTCCATGATATCCGTTACACCAAGTGATGTAATATCTATCTTCTATAAAACAAATCCTTGGATCATAACGAAATTCTTTTTTTAATATTTCCATATTGTCACTCTGAAAAACAATAGGTTCATGTTCTATTTCCCAATTAACACCATCTTTACTAAAACCCGCAAAAATATCCATACTAACTGATTTGCTATCACAGCGAAAAGCACCTGCATAACCATCTTTGAATGGTACAACCGCACTATTAAATATACTATTAGATGAAGGTATAGCATCTCGTTTGATTATAGGGTTACTTTTATACCTCCATATAGGCATTTCATAACCTTCAGGTTTTTCCTGCCATGGAATGTTAGATAAACTATTTCCAATAATTTTTGCCATTAGTATGTCCCCCTTACTTTATTTATTTAATATTTATGGCAAGGGTCAACTATAAGCTCTAATCTTTAATGATAATGACTTCTTTAAAAGATTATTGACTTAATCTTAACACTTGCCATAAAAGATTATTAAAATAATTTGTCACATATAATTAGGATGTTTTATTTACTGAATTCATCAACTTGCTGTTGAGCTTCAGTAATTATTTTTTGGAATCCTGCAGCGTTCAGTTCATCTGTTATTGTTTTAGTTAATTCCATTGGATCTTTTGCTCCTGTTAATAATTCACTTCTATATTTTAGATATATAGCTCTGCATTCTGCTAACTCTGTCTCAATGCTTGATGTATCTAAACTGAAACCTATTAAAACTGAAGGAGTAGCATTAGCATTTAATTCTTTTACTTCATCCCATTGATTAAATTCATCTGTATCTAGTTGAGATACATTGAAGAAAGTACCTTGTGTATATCCAGCCATTGTCCAATCAGAGTTGAATTTATGTACTTTTCCGTCATCAGTATATTCAAAGTTTTCACCTTCAAGTCCATAGTAGAATGCATCTCTCACATATGAATCTTGATTCATTAATTCTATAAGCTTTAGACATTTTTCAGGATATTTAGTACCTGAATAAATACCGTTAAGTGAACCACCAACTGTTGTATTTGATACAATAGTATTTGTGAATTGTACTGCTTCTGCTTCTATACCTGTATTAGGTCCCCATGTTGTTTTTGCAGCTGATGGCCATCCTTGTGCAATAAATGCAACTCTGTATCCAGATTGTTCATCAAGTGCTGGTGCATCAGCATTGATTATACCTTCCTTATACCACTGGTGTAATATACTTAATTTATCAAGTATATCTTTTTGTTCTAAAATGTTAACAACAGTTCTTTTATCATCATCAAAACGAACTCCTAATGTTGGTAAACCTGCTTGCATAGTAT
Source organism: Vallitalea maricola (assembly GCF_036985595.1). NCBI lineage: Bacteria > Bacillati > Bacillota > Clostridia > Lachnospirales > Vallitaleaceae > Vallitalea > Vallitalea maricola. Next base: position 38,858 of record NZ_BTPU01000002.1, read on the forward strand.
CATAGTTGAAAAATACATAGTCTAAACCATTTTTATATAACTTGAAAGGTGCAACATTTTCACCGTCTCTTATTTCTTTGAAAACGTCAGTTAACTGGTTAAGGCTTTTAAGATTTTTAATATCTATGCTATATTTATCAACCATAGCAGTATCCCATACTAAATATTGAGTTGCAGAACTATCTTTATATGTTGGTACAGAATATATTTTTCCGTCTACAGAAACTGCATCCCAGTAATCTTTTGGAATATAATTGTATAGATCAGGAGTTACTGTTTTTACTAATTCTGTAATATCTTTAAATGTACCTAATGAAACTTCTGTATTATATCTTGCCTCATTGGTGAAGAGTATATCAAAGTATTCACCAGAGTTGACGATTAAACTCTTTTTATCTTCCCATTCACCCCAAGGAATTACACTTACATCAACATGAGCCCCTATCTTTTCTTCTAAATATTCATTAATATGTTTTTGCCACTTATCATAATTTGTTGGCATTCCATTACCTACTGTGTACCATTTAAGAGTTGGAATATTTTCTTTGCTGCTATCGTTATTTTTTTCTTGTGAAGTCTGACCATCTGTATTATTATCTTTCGTGTCTGTCTTTTTTGCACATCCTGCAATAGTCACTAGCATTGCAATTAATACTACCCATAAAACTAACTTATTTCTTTTCATATGTTTTTCCTCCTTTTTTTGAAATAGACATATTCGTCTATTAGATAATTAGATTATATATATAATATTATATAAGCCTTTGTTTCAACTAATATAATATGATATATCAATGTCAACCTTTTACTGCGCCAATAGTTAATCCTGTAATAAAATATTTTTGGAAGAATGGATAGATACATGCGATTGGTAAAGCAATAATAATCGCAATAGCCATTCTAACCCCTTCTTTTGGCATCTGATTTTTATATTGCTGTAAAGATACCCCTGCTGTAGGATTATTAGCTAGATATTCAATATTCTTCTGTATGTTATTCAATAATGCCTGTAAGGAAAGCAAGTCTGAATCATTTATGTATAAAGAAGATAAAAACCAGTCATTCCAATATCCAAAGCTTAAGAATAGACTTATGGTAGCTATTACTGGTTTGGATATAGGTAAGACAATACTAACAAAAATGTTCAATTGTGAAGCTCCATCTATTCTAGCAGATTCAATTATAGATTCTGGTATTGTTGTTCTGAAGAATGTCTTACATATGATAACGTTGAAGGAACTAACTGCTAAAGGTAATATCAAACTCCAAATAGAATCCTTTAATCCAAGAAAGTTGGTATATACTACATAAGTAGCAATCATTCCACCATTAAATATCATTGGTATGAATACTATCCAAGTCAAAAATCCTTTTAATTTATAATCAGGTCTTGATAATACATATCCCATTGTTGTTGTAAGGAGAACACCGATTATAGTTCCTAAACATGTAACTAGAACTGATATGAATAATGCTTTTAGGATAACATCTGCCTCTTGGTATAAAAACATGTATGCATCCAATGAAAATTCTTTTGGTATTAAATGATAACCATATCTTGCTAAAGATTTTTCTGATGTTATAGATATCATGAATACGAATATAATAGGAGCAATACTTATAATCGAAGTTATAATGAAAATAATGTTAAATATGACATTGGAAGATTTTTTGATTCTATTAAACTTTAGTATTTCTTCTTTTTCTTGATTCTTTTTAGACATAATGTTCAATCCTCCATTCTATATGATAGCATTTTCATTATCTATTTTACGTACAATCCAATTTGCAAGTAGAATAGTAATACAGCCGGTTACTGATTGAAAGAAAGTTGCTGCTGCAGTCATTCCTATAGGTGAAGCAGAACGGAGTGCAGTATATACATACGTATCAAGAGTGGATGCCACATTATATAACGATCCTGGAATACTTCTTGTTATTTGATAGAATAATCCAAAATCTGTATTAAGTATACGACCTACATTAAGAATAAACATCATGACAACAATTGTTTTAAGTGATGGAAGTGTTATGTACTTTATCTGCTGCCATTTAGTTGCACCATCAATTACGGCTGCTTCATATAATTGTCCACTAATTCCTGCAATACTTGCTAAGTAGATTACCATGTTATAACCAATTGTTTTCCATAATTGCATAAATATTAGAATATAGGGCCAATATTTAGATTCCATATACCATTTAACAGTATCTCTACCAAAAAATGATAAAACATTATTGAACACACCTTTATCCATACTTAAAAAAGCATATACAAAATAGCTGACTACAACCCATGACATGAAATGAGGGAAGAACATCATGGTTTGATAAGTTTTTGATTTTCTTTTGCTATATATAAGGCTTATCATAATTGCTAAAGTAACTGGAACTATAATTCCTAAAATAATGAAGATAAGATTATATCCTATTGTATTTCTAAGTAAAATGAATATTGTATTTGATTTAATAAGATATCTAAAATTATCAAAGCCAACCCATTCACTATTAAATAAGTTATAGAGAAATCCTTTGCCTGGAAATGTGACATATTTTTTGAATGCTATAATGATTCCAAACATAGGAAGAAAACTAAATAATATATACCATATTAAAGTAGGAGTTGCTAACAATGTTAATTCAAAATCATCTTTTCGCCATTTTCTTTTTATACTTTTCTGCTTTTTCTGTTTCTTTGTTCCCTTAACCATTACCATAAACCATTTTCTCCTCTCCGTATTTTTAACATATTTATATTTTAACATGTTTAATAAAAAAATACAACTTTTTTTAACATTTTTGTTATTTTAATTGTTAAATATGCTTAGTATATGGGTTATTTTAAGGTTTTTTAGTGTAAAATTAATAACTGTAATAGAAGAAATTAGAATAATTAACATTTATTTTGATAAAATGTTAAAAATAATGTTAACCTAAATGTTAACATTACTGTACTTAAGATGAGTTTTTGCATAAAATATTAGAATAATTAACATGCTACAATTGTTGTACTCTTTTTATCATTATGCTATAATTTATAAAGTAATTGTTAATACTAAAAATGAATATCGTGAGTATTAATGTATATTAGGGTATTAAACACATTTGATATAATAATGTTAAAAGATTATTAATTCATATGTTAAATAACGTATTGAATAGGGGCTGTATAAATGAAAAAAATAACAATGCAAACAATCGCAGACCAACTTAATATATCTCGTGTAACTGTTTGGAAAGTCCACAATAACTATCCTGGAGTTTCAGATTCATTGCGCAAGAAAATACTAGATAAATCTAAAGAACTGGGATATGAAAAATTACGAACTACTGATGATGAAGAAGATAATGGTACAGAGATCCCTAATTACTCTAGTGTAGAAAAAACGACTATATCCGTAATTGTATGTAGACCTGAATCGTCAATTTTTTGGATGGATATAATCCATAATATAGCGAAAACCTTATCGTTGCTTAACATAAACTTAATGTATACATATCTTCCTGCCAAAGTGGGCAAGGATTATAAATTACCTGATATTCTAGTTGATGGAACAGTTCAAGGCACTATCGTACTTAATGTATATGATTATAATATATTGTCATTGATAAATAATCTTGCAATCCCAAAAGTATTTTTGGATATGGTTCCAACCATACCAGTGTCAAAGCTTACTGGAGATTTGGTTTTGCTGGAAGGTTATCATGCATTATTTAACATAACTGATAACATTATTAAAAAAGGAAGAAAAGAAATAGGATTCATTGGTGATATTAATTATGCTGTAACCAACCATACTAGATTTGAAGGCTATGTTGCAGCAATGGAAAAAAATGATTTAACCATTAATAAAGATTTTTGCCTTATCCATAGCATTGGTATATATTCATATGCTGAAGAGATAAATGATTTTCTATCTAAATTGGATAAATTGCCAGAAGCTTTTGTTTGTGCTAGTGATTTCATAGCTAATTTTGTACTGGATTATCTTAAGAGGAATCACTATAGTGTTCCTGGGGATATAGCTATATCTGGATATGATGATAGTAGAGAATACACTCATTTATCTGGAGATTTAACTACTGTTCAAGTGAAGAACGCTGCGTTGGGAGAGAGGCTTGTTAGACAGTTATTATATAGAATAGAACATCCTGATTATCCTACTGAAACAATTAACATTCAACCTAAGATTCTTTTTAAGAAATCTACAGATTTTTAAAATAAACCACACCAGGTCATTCATACACTATTATTGTGTTGAATGACCGTTTTTTATTTATTTTAATAAAATTCTAGAATTTTGCTGATGTTTTGGTTTTTCAATATATAATTAAAATGAAAAAGTATATAAGTTGAAAATTAACGATATATTTTTGTTAATTATTATATATAATTAATTTATAAGTATTTATTTTACTTTAAAAATAACAATTATAGCGTGTTAACCAAGGAAAATTAAGGAGAAGAGATATGAAAAATATATTAATGATTATTTGTGACCAATTAAGTGCTACAGCACTTAGGGCATATGGCAATGATTATGTTAAGGCACCAAACATTGATAGTTTATCTGATAATGGTGTGATATTTGAGAATGCATATACAACATGTCCTTTATGTCAACCTGCAAGAGCATCTTTTTGGAGTTCCAAATATCCACATCAAACAAAAGTTCTTAGTAATTTACCTGATCAAGGATTTGATACATTCTCTACAGAGATTGAAACACTGGGAGATCTATTCAGTAAAAATGGTTATGATTGTGTACATATAGGTAAAAGACATGATTATGGAGCGTTACGAGGTTTTAAAATAATGGATTATGAACAGATAAAGAGTGAAAGAGATAATCCGGCTATAACGGTTAATTACGAAACATTTTATGATGAAGATACAACGAGAAAGATGGTTCATTATCTAAAAGAAGAAGCTTCTGATAATCCATTTTTATTGGTTGCAGATCTACAAAATCCTCATAACATATGTTCATATATTGGTGAAAACGAATTAGGACATAAGGATTTTGGTATTAATAAAGATGAGTTACCTCCATTACCAGATAATTATAATTTTGATGATGCACTTAATCGTCCAGAATTTATACAATATATGTGCTGTGGTCATAGACGACAGAGTCAGACAATTCATTGGGGGGAAGATGATTTTAGACACTATCTATATGCCTATTATCATTACATCGGTGTTGTGGATAAACAGATAGGTAAGATATTGAAAGCTCTAGAAGAATCAGGAAAGAAAGATGATACTATGATAGTATTTTTTGCAGATCATGGTGAAGGAATGGCATCTCACCGTTTGGTTACAAAGTATGGTGCTTTTTATGAAGAAACTAACAGGGTTCCTCTTATTTTTTCAGGAAATAAAGTAAAGGGGAATAGAAGGGTTAATGGATTAGTTTCACTTCTTGATATATATCCAACACTAGCTGATTATGCAGGTATACCAACTTATAAAAAGGAAGAAGGTATAAGTCAATATAAACAGATTATCGGGGAAAGTGATACTGCAGATAATGAATATGTAAGCGCTCAATGGTATGATGAATATGATGGTTACATAGTTCCAGGTAGGATGTATCTTGATAAGGATTATAAATATACCGTATATCGAGAAAATAACAGCGAAGAGTTATTTGACATGAAAAATGATAGATTAGAAAATATCAATTTAGCTGTAAAACCAGAATATAAACATATTTTAGAACAGTATAGGGAAAAGCTGAAGAATCACATAGAAAAGACTAATGATAATTTCTTCAGTCTTAAGAGTGAATATGATAAAAAATATAGACAGCATAAACCTGGTATGGAAAATCACACTGGTCCTAATGCGGTATTGGATTATTCAGAAAGATTGAAATAGGAAAAATAGGTTGATTAGATAATTATATAGTAATAAACTGAAAGGTATAGATTAATTATTTGTTAGCATCAGTAAATATTAACTATACCTTTATTTATGATTTTTAAAGATATTATTAGACGATGAATATGTGTTTTACTAGTTATAGTACTAATAATTTATACATAAATCATTTATTCTGCTATATTAAATTTTCTGATTTTATCAAATCTACACCCGTCTATTTCTGGTGACGAAGAGTATTCTTTCTCATTTACTAGAAAAAATGTATCATCTGGAGACCACCAAGAAGATAGATTTAATTGGACTTCATTATATAAACATTTTTTTGATACAAGAGTGTTTTTATCAATATGTGCTAAATACATACTTTTGTTTCCATGATTTCCATTAATACAATAAAGTATCTTTGTTTTGTCATTAGATAGAGTGTATGAACTGATGTTAGATGAAAATACTACGTTTATTATTTCTTTCGTATCAATATCATATATAAATATACCTCTGTGTTTTTCGTAAGTTCCCGAGAATATTATATTTTTTCCATCATTTATAAAATCAAATTGGCTTATATAATATGATTCGTTTGGACTTTTGTTTAAGGTATAAATTACTTCAGGGAATAAAAGTATTGGTTCATCTATGTTCATTGTTTCTGTATCCAAACTATATATCCCTATATTATGACGAGCCAGTTTTTCATCAATTTCTTTTTCTAGTCCTTTGTATATTATGTGGTCTCCTACAAAATATAATTTATTGTTAGGGAAAGGATGTGTACAATTATTGTCTAAAAAATATGTCCATGTGCCATGATTATTATCATAAGTTTTGAGCTTTCCAGTATCTAAATCTAACATTTTGTTAAGACCATCACCTAATACATATCGACCATTGTAATCTGCAAAGATAGCTTTATACCAACCAGTAATAAGATCGGTTGTGTTTTTTTCAATATCATATATATAGTTATTACGATATTTACTTGTATTACTATTGTTAGTAGAATAAAGTATTTTTTTTCGAACTTCAAATTTTTACCCGTATCTATTTCTTTTAATATGTTTGTATTAATATTATATAGACAAAAACTATCCTCTGAATCTTCACTGTTTTGGATTAGAATCATTAAGTTTTCGTTATCCATAAATCCATAATTTCTAACAGTATTTTCAGGTAAAAAAATTGTAGTCGCATCTTCAATATCTTTTTTCTTGGGTTTGACCCATCTTTAATATCAGAGATATCTTGACATATATCATTAATTTCAGTCTCCTTAGCTTTGTCTTTAGAATTAATAGCACATGATGTTACAAGTATGGATAGTATAATAATAACAGTTAATATTTTAAAATTGTAATTTTTCATTTAGTACCTCCGATTAAATATTGACAGCTAGTTGTCACAATAATAGCATTTACTAAAAATATTAAAGAGTTTAGAGCTACTTAGTTGGCTTTGGAGATAGATTTCAAAAAATAAATCAACGTGATATAAACAGCTCTGCTGTTAAAACACGTTGATTTATTCTGTCCATCTTATAGGTCGATGATAATTTTAATCATTTCTGATATTGCTTTAATTTTCTTAGAGGAACAATCTTTTAATAATGCATTGATTTCAGGACTTAGATAGTCAGCCGATTCTGTATTTATTCCTGTTAATAAATAAGCTGGAGAAATATTTAAAACATTGCTCATTTTAACTAGCATTTCTAGGTTAAGTTTTGTTGCCCCTGTTTCTATTCTACTGATATATTCTGGCGATACTTTGAGTATTTCTGAAACATTTTCTTGAGTCAGCTTCATTGATTTTCTACTTTCTTTTATTCTCTTACCAATCAGTTTATAATCTATCATTTTTATCACCCTATTCAATATATCAATAATAACTGATAAGTTTAATGAACTTATAGGTTAATATTGAACTTATAGGTTATTTATGTTATAATAAATATTATTCACCTTTTGTATTGATATTATTAATAACAGTGATATCTTCGCAAAAATGTATAAGGTTCATGCTAACCCCTTTCTGATATAATCTCTTATTCTTTAAATGGCAAAGGTCAAAGAGATGAAATAGGATGGACTTTATAAAAAATGCAGAAAAGGTTACTTGTTTATTTAGTAGGCAAAGTAATCTTTTTTGTTTTGCTTTCATTGTTATTTGTGTGAATTTTAAAAATATACTAATCGCTAATTACTATATCAGTTTATATAAAAAATGGATAATTTTCTATATAAAGGTAATAAAATCACTGAAAAGTAATGAAAAATCAATCAAAATATAAGAAATAGTAGATAGTTGAGAAATGCACATTTTTAAAAATGTACACAAAAAAGGTTATTATAATTAATTTTTTGTAATAAAAGCATATAAGTTGTAAATTGATGATTTAATTATTGTGTAAAATTATGTATAATCCATGCGTATAGGAGTAAATATTAATGTAAATGAACAAAGCATAGGAGGGTTTTTGGATAATCACTGTAAAATGATGATTGTTTTCATTTGATGATTATTGTTCATAGTGATTGTCTTAAAAAATATGTATTCTGGAACAATAATTCCTTAAGAATTGTTTCAGATATATAAAATAATATAGGAGGTATTGAAGAATGAGAATATTTAAAAAAGGGGTACTAATGTTACTGATACTAAGTATGTGTATTATGCCCATTAATCCAGTACTTGCTACGGATTCACAGAATAATCCTAAATACGAAACCGAGGCAAAAAAATTATATGATTTTGGGTTGATAAAAGGGAGTTCTGAAGTAAATCAGCAGTTGGATTTAGAATCCCCTGTAACGACAGAAGAAGCAATAATATTAGCATTAAGATTAAGTAACAATGAGCAGGAAGTAGAGAGTTTGACAGAGGATGATATAGTTGAACAACTAGGGAAATGCACTGATGGTAATCTTGTATCACCGTGGGCTAAGAAATATGTTGCATATGCTATCAAAAAAGAAATCATAGTTGAATATAAAATCAATCCTAAAAAAAATATAGATGGTGAAAATTTTGCCATGATGCTGTTAAAGCTATTGGGGTATGAAAATAACGAAGATATGAAAGGGCTAGAATCATTAGGAGAAAAAAATGGTTGGAAAACACAACAGATTGAAGAGTTTGATAAACCATTAATCAGAGATGAATTAGCAGGAATGATGTACAAATCATTGAATCTAAGAAATGCCAGTGGTACATCTATTATTACTAACGTTATAGAAAGAAAAGCTGAAGAAATAGATACTAAGTTATACACATTTGAGTCAGGAATACCAGTTGATTTAGAATCAGATAATGATTCTAAGATTTCACTAAGCGAAAAACATTTCAAGGGAGGTTATAGATCCTTAGAGTGGAATTACTCTAAAGAATCTACTTTAGTATTCTCAACACCTTTAGATTTTGACTTGTTTGATGAAAATTCTGGTTCCAATAAATTAGATACATTTGCTTTTTGGGTATACAATGAAAAGCCAGTAGATGATAAATTAACTGTAGAGTTCGGAAGAGGAGATAAGGTTGACTGTTATTTCACATTTGGTCTTGATTTTACTGGATGGCGTACTGCATGGGTATCTTACGAGAGAGATATGCAGGGTGAACCACGTGAAGACATGGATACTATGAGAATTAAAGCTCCAGCTAATGTAGAAGCAGGAACACTTTATTTTGATCAAATTGTATTAGCTAATCCTGTAGATTCAAGACATCAAAATAGAGATTTTCAAGTGCCTTTTGTAAATATGGAAGCTGATAATATGGCTAACAAACACTGGGTATCTCTATACAGATTTTATGACTTAAAGAGCAAAGAAAAGCTCCCAGAAAAAGTTACTGTTGAAGATATTGAAGATTTTAACCTGATATCACAAAGATTATATGATAATCTATTTATCAAAAAAAATGTTGATGAAAAAGCTATGGATGCTATTAGAAAGCAATTTGCTGATTATAGCATAGTCAGAAATGAAGGTACAATAACTGGTAATTCAGTAGACTTGCCAAGTGTAAAACAAATCTACCCAGAAGAACTTATGGATGCTGTATATATTGATTTAAGACATGCTAATGTAAGAAAACAATATACAGATATAATGTATAACATAGCCAATATGTACCATTCCACTGATAATGCTGGTTATAGAAAAGAGTTGAATCAAATATTCATTGATATGACAGAACATATGCTTGATCAAGGATGGGAATTGGGAAGTATACTTGGAACAGTACACCACATCGGCTACAATGTCAGAGGATTCTACAATTCTGTTTTTCTTATGAGAGATCAGTTAAAAGAAGCAGGTTTATTGGATAGAGTACAAAAATCTATATACTGGTTCACTGGAATGGGAAGAATCTATGATTACGAAGATAAAGAACCAGGTAATGTAGATATATTGAATACTACAATACAAGGTATGTTAATCAGTATACTAATAAAGGAGGATACTCCTGATAAAGTAAGAGATTTTGAAGGTTTCTCTGATTGGATGAATAGATGTATGAAAACTACGCCTGGTCTTAGTGGTGGATTCAAGGAAGATGGTTCAGGATTTCATCATAGAAATGGATATCCAGGATATGCTAATCCTGCTTTTAATGGATTGACTCCAGTTGTATATTACATGAGTGGAACAAAGTACCGATTAGAAGAACAAGCTCATGAGCTCCTAAAAAAAGTGATAATGGTGACAAGATTGTACACTAATAAATATCAATGGTTAATCAGCCTTTCAGGACGTGGAGTTGATGGAACTTCTAAAATAACAGATAAATCCTTTGAATTCTTAGCTTTGGCAGGTTCACCAGACGGTAAAGATGAAATAGACCCAGAGGCTGCAGCTGCATACTTACGTTTAACTAACCTTAAAAAACCAAGTAAAACAGCAAAAATGCTCCTTGAGATGGGATATACTCCAGAGGATAATCCAAATGGAAACTGGACTATGAACTACTCTAATCTTGGATTACATAGAAGAGACGACTGGTTAGTAGGGGTTAGAGGTCATAGTAAATATCTATGGGGTAATGAAACATACACTAATTCCAATCTATATGGACGATATATTACTTATGGACAAGTTCAGATTATGAGTCAAGGCGACCCAATAAACAACAAAGATAGTGGTTATAACCCTGATGGCTATAACTGGAACCGTTGGCCTGGAACGACTACAATTCAATTACCAATGGATGAACTGAAATCAGATGTTCGTAATCTTGATGAATTTTCAGGATTTGAGGAAATGCTAATTTCTGATGAATCATATTCAGGAGCACTCAATATAGAAGGGGAGAACGGTATGTTCGCCATGAAACTTCATGAACATCCTAAGTATGATGAGTCTCATAGAGCGAGAAAATCAGTATTTTTCTTTGATGACAGAATAATATTGTTAGGTTCAGATATAGAGAATGACAATGAAAAATATGCAACACAAACAACATTGTTCCAGAATTATTTAGAGAACAAAGATATGCCTGTATGGGTTAACAGTAAAGAAAGCGTCAAGGAATTCCCTTATGAACAAGAATTACAGTTAGATAAAGACTTTTGGGTGATGGACAATAACAATAATGGATATTATATTCCAAAAGGTTATAATGTTGAAGTAACTCGTTCTACTCAAGACTCTAAGAATCATAAGAATGGAAAAGATATAAAAGGAGATTTTGCAACTGCTGTCATAGATCATGGAAAAGCACCTAAGAACCAAGACTATGAATATGCAATTCTTGTAAAAACAGATGTTAAAAGTATAAAAGAGTTCACTGAACAAATGGGTAATGCTGACACTGCTTTATATAAAGTATTACAAAAAGATAAAAATGCTCATATAGTAAAAGATAGATTAACCAATACAACTGGTTACGCAATCTTTGAAGCAAATGACAATATAGACAAAGGTATTGTCAAAGGAGTAGATACTCCAACCATGATTATGACAAAAGAAACTGGGGATTATTTGGTACTTAGTATTGTTGATCCTGACCTGCGATTATATGAAGGAATAGATGCTTCTCAATATGATGAAGATGGTAATAGAAAAGAAGTAAGTATCTATTCAAGAGAGTGGTGCAAAAATGAAAGTAAACCATCAACTGTAAAATTAACAATTTCAGGAGAATGGAATCTACAGAATGTAAATGAAAACTGTAAAATAATAAGTAAAGATTCATTAAAAACTCAGTTTGAGTTCACATGTCAAGATGCAAAACCTATTGAAATAGAACTTAGTAAAAAATAAAACAACATTACTTCATAAACTATGAAAAAACCTATAAAAATAACTGGTTTTTCCTAACAAGTTGGAGTTTATAATGAACAATTATAACTCCTTTCTTGTTTTTTTTGTGCATTAATGTTATTATTATATTTGCATTAGAAGACCATTTATAAATAATATATAAAAACAGCAATTACAGGCTAAACACCCATTTCAATAAGTTCAATATACTTACTATAAAAGATCCATCATTTTTTAAATAACTTAAATAATTGAAAATGTGACATATAGATTAAAGGATGTGGGAAAGATTATGGTACGTGGCAAATACAAGAAGAAATTGAATACAGTATTTTTACTTGTGTTTACATTAATCATTGTTAGCTTTATGAGTATTTTTATGAAAATAGTTATGGACCAGAGGTCAAAAGAATATGAAACCACCATTATTAACACTATCAAGACAACACTTAACAATAGTCAGATAAAACTAGAAGTCATTAATAGTGCATTAGATTTGGTAATGGAGAGTGATGAAGCCAAGAACTGGTCAGAAAGCGATAACAATGAGATGTTTTACTTGGGACTATTAAAGGTCCAACAAAAAATCAGGAAATCATCCTCCAAGGTAAATAATGTTAATTTTCAAATCTCAGCAACCTTCTTAGATGAAGATTCATTAGTTATTACTCCAGTTTCCAGTGAAGCAAAAGACTATTATTTTAAAAAGAATCTTGGTTTGACTACAGAAAAAGTAGAGGAAATTTATGATCATTTTGAAAATAAATCCAGTTATATGGCTTTTACTATCAATAACAGAGATGGTTCTTCACAGATATGCTATATTACAAAGAAAGCATATAGAAAAAGAGATGTTTTATATTTTACAACAATAAATTACGATTCTTTTGTTGAGGAAAATCTAGAACAAGATTGGTATTTATGTAATAATAATGGCATATTTGCAATGAAAGAAGATGCAAATGTACCGGCGAATGAGATTTTTGAAGCTTTTCAAAACAGTGATTTAGCTTCCAACAAATTTATCTACAAGGATTATAATGTTTTTAAACAATCATTTTATAATATAGATTGGATATTATTGTATTCATATAAAGACAAGAATATTGATACGGCAATGATTTTTATATATTTTATGATTCCATTTATAATGCTCACGTTGTTATCAATATTTCTATCAAGAGTTATTACTAACAAATTATACCGTCCAATAAAAGAGGTATTAGATGACTTCTTCTCTGAAGGTAATTATCAGAAGGATGTAGATGAGTTCAAGATACTGAAACAGAATTCTAATATGATAAAAACACTTAACCAGCAGCTGAAATTGGCTATTAGTGAGAGAAATAATCTTATAGTACAGAGATTGAACAGGGATCTGTTATTTGGTATCAACATTAATAAATCTATATATAAAGACCATCTCATAGGAGATGACAACTACTGTGTAGCTGTATTGGAATTTTTGAATAATCCTTACGAAGATGTGGACGATAATATTTTCTTATATAAAAATGAAATTCTTGCATATACGCAAGATATTAACAAGCTTAGATATGCAAATATCAATTACTATACATGTGCTATTATTATCCAATGTGATAAAGTAAAAGAAGCTATTACTATGATACATACACTTCTAGAGACTGTTGAAATAGATTATGATTATGATATCAGAGTAGCTATTAGTAATGTAGCATATGGCACTAAAAAGATTAAAGAATGTTTTGAGGAAAGTAAAAAGATATTAGAATATAAGTTCCTATATAATCAAAGAACAATATTGACAATGAAACAGATTAAAGAAGACTTGGACCGTAATTCCTATTATTATCCTCTGGTTGTAGAGAATAAACTTATCCATAGTGTACTTAATGGAGATATAAAAGCAGTAGAAATATTCAGTGACTTGATTAATGAAAATAGTGCAGGTGATAAATTATCACCAAAGGCATTTAAGAATTTAATATTTGCTATAATCGGTACAATTAGTAGGATAGTACAAGAGTTGAAAATAGACTCACACAAATTCTTAAATGATAATGATGATTTTTCTACTCTTTCTGATCAATGGAACAGAAAAGATATTATCCCGAAATTAAGAAAGATATTAGAAGATATCCTACTATATGTAAATAATAATAAAAAGGATAGTGAGAATTCTATAGCAGAAGAGATGCTCACGTATATACATGAACATTATTGGGAAGATATCATGTTAGTAGATATGGCTAAAAAAATGAATGTATCAGAAAAATATTGCGGAATTTTATTTAAAAAGGCTGTAGGTGACAATTATAAAAACTACCTAAACAATTACAGAATAGAAAAGGCAAAAGAGATAATGTATAGTAATACCAAAATTAAGGTTTCAACATTAGGTAAACAGGTTGGATTCAACAGCTCTAATACCTTCATTAGAGTATTTACCAAGTATACCGGTATGACACCAAAGGCTTTTGCAGAGCAGATTAAGGATCTATAAGTAAAAAATAATAATAAAGAGATATGGTAGATTGCAATCCATAATGAAAAATGGATATAAAATCAATTGTATCTCAATTTTTTTTGTCTATTTTTTAGAACCTAGTAAAATAGCATATAGCAATTATTGATAGATTTTTACATGTTCAAAATGTGTAAATTTCTATTTTTTATTCCCAAAATCATTAAAAAGTAATAGAAAAATGGTTGAAAAATAGCAAAATGTATATAGTTGAAAAATGTACATGAATGAACTATGGATATAAAAAGTCTCAAAAAGAATGTCTCTTTGTACAAAAAGTAAATGAGTTGTAAATTGATGATTTATTTTTTATTCAAAACTATGTATAATTCTCTCATAAACAACTTTTGATTGTGCAAAATAAACAATTGAGAAAGGAAAAAGAAAAGGAGACAATAATATGAGCAAAACAAGTAAGGCGTTACCCATGCATAATAAAGGATATGTCAAAGGCAAAAGTAGATTTACTAAACGATTTAGAAGAGATTGGGATTTGTTTCTTTTATTATTGCCAGGTTTGATATGGTATATTATGTTTGCTTACAAACCTATGATAGGACTTAGAACAGCATTTTATGATTACAATATATTTAAAGGCTTTTCGGGTAGTACATTTGTAGGGTTAGATAATTTTATTCAATTTATACAAGGTGCTGATTTCGCTAGGACGGTAACAAACACTTTGATGATTGCTTTCTGGCAGTTGGTTATTTGTTTCCCTATACCTATTATATTAGCTATAGCGGTTACAGAGATGAAGAACAAGTTTGTAAGTAAATTAACACAAACAGCTACTTTCCTACCATATTTTATTTCAATAGTAGTAGTTTGTGGGATGACAATTAACTTTCTTTCTCCAAGTACAGGAGTTATCAATTTTATATTACAGAAATTAGGGTTTGACCCAGTTTATTTTATGGTAAAACCTGAATACTTCAGAGGAATATATACAACTATGACTCTATGGAAAACAGCTGGTTTTAGTGCTATCGTTTATATTGCAGCGATTATGGGTATTGATCAGCAGCTTTACGAAGCGGCAAAAGTTGACGGTGCAGGGAAATGGAAACAAATTAGACACGTAACTATACCAGGGATTTTACCTATTGTTGTTGTAATGCTTGTACTTAATATAGGTAAAATGGTTAAAGTAGGATATGAAGCGATTTTACTTCTTTACAAACCAACAACATATAGTACTGGTGATGTAATTGCAACTTATGTATATAGAACAGGTATTACTAATGGTAATTATGGACTGGCTACAGCAGCTGGACTTTTTGAAGCATTTGTTGCACTAATATTAGTAGTTCTTGCAAATAAAATCAGTAAACGTCTTTCTGAGACATCATTATGGTAAGAAAGGAGATAAATCATGACGAAATCAAATAAACCAGTTTCTAGAAATGAAAAGATATTCAATGGTGCAATGACAGTAATAGGAATAATTATATCAATAGTTGCACTATATCCTATATTTTATGTTTTGATAGCTTCACTAAGTAAGCCAATATTTGTTGAAAACGGAGATGTAATGTTTTGGTTCAAAGGCTTCAATTTTGAAAGTTATAAACAAGCCTTTATGAAAGATGGTATTTGGATAGCATATGGAAATACTATATTTTATACAGTAGCAGGTGTATTTGTTAATATGTTGTTTACTACAACAATGGCATATGCACTATCAAGAGAAAGATTGATATTTAGAAAGTTCTTTACCTTGATGGCAATATTCACTATGTGGTTCAATGCAGGTATGATTCCATTATATATGACTTTCAAGGATTTCAATTTATTAGATACAAGAACAGCAATAATAGTGGGATTTGCTATTAATACTTATAACCTTGTAATCATGAAAAGTTTCTTCGAACAAATACCTAAATCACTTGAAGAAGCAGCTTTTATTGATGGTGCAAATAACCTTAAGATATTCTCAAGAATATTTTTACCACTTTCAAAACCAGCACTTGCAACAGTTGGTATGTTCTATGCAGTAACAAGATGGAATGGTTATTTCTGGGCAATGAATTTACTTCAAGATGATAATAAAGTACCTATACAAGTTTTATTGAAGAAACTTATTGTAGATAAAGTGGCTAATGAAACAGAA
Source organism: Vallitalea maricola (assembly GCF_036985595.1). NCBI lineage: Bacteria > Bacillati > Bacillota > Clostridia > Lachnospirales > Vallitaleaceae > Vallitalea > Vallitalea maricola. The sequence continues at coordinate 55,627 of NZ_BTPU01000002.1, forward strand.
GCTGCAATTGTAACTGCTAATTCATTATTTTCTCCAACCACGGTTATTTATGCAATCATTATCATTGCAATAATACCTATGATGATAGCTTATCCTTTTGTACAAAAGTATTTTAAGAAGGGTGCTACAGTTGGAGCGGTTAAAGGTTAATTTTTACATAACGATTTTTCCACAGCTAATGGTATCATTATAGATATTAGCTGTGAAAAAATAAATTTGACAACTAAAAGAAAAGGAGTAGGATTATGAAAACAAAAAAGATATTAGCAATTTTGTTAACGTTAACTTTAATGGGAACATTATTTATTGGTTGTGGTAAAAAAGATGATAGTGAAAAGGATAACAATACAGATACACAAACAAAAACAACAGCTGATAAACCTGAAGAAAAAGAACTAGAAGGTAGTTTAATTAGTGCTGAACCAAAGACATTTTCTATATTTTTAAATTTCAATAATATGCCTTTTAATCCAGAATGGCAAATTTGGCAGGAAATTGCAAAGAGAACAAATATTTCTCTTGAAGGTGTAATTTCACAATCTAATTCTAATGAAGAAGAAGCATTTAATCTAATGCTTTCATCAGGAAAACTTGCAGATATTATTGGATTCAAGAATCCATCTGAATTAGAGAAATTAGGTCGTGATGGTGGTTTGATTCCTCTTAATGATTTGATTAAAGAACATGCACCACATATTCAAGAGGTACTTGATAATGATGCGAAATTCAGACAAGGTGCAACTGCTCTTGATGGAAATATATACTATATCCCTAAAAATCAAACATTAGTTTCTGCTGAATTTTGGTGGGTTCGTCAGGATTGGTTAGATAAATTAGATTTAAAAGTTCCAACTACAGTAGATGAATTATATGATGTTCTTACAGCATTCAGAAACGATGACCCTAACGGAAATGATGAAAAAGACGAAATACCTCTATTTGATAGAGCTGGATGGAAAATGCCAGATGAATACTTATACTTATGGGATACAAGTACTGAATTCTATCCTCGTGATGGAAAAATGACTTTTGAACCAATGGAAGAGAACTTCAAAATAGGTGTTACTAATCTTGTTAAATGGTATAAAGAAGGTTTAATCGACCCAGAGATATTTACTCGTGGTGCAAAATCTAGAGATATTCTATATAGTGCAAATATTGGTGGTGTGACTCATGACTGGCCAAGTACAGGGAATTATAACAGAAGTCTTGCAGAAGATATACCAGGATTCAATAATGTAAGTATTGCTCCACCAGCTAATCAAAATGGTGAGGTAATTGAGAGAACAACTAGATATCCAGGAGTAGGCTGGGGAATTTCTTCACAATGTAAAGACCCTGTAACTCTTATCAAATTCTTTGACTTCATGTTCACGGAAGAAGGTTCAACTCTAATGAACTGGGGTATTGAAGGTGAAACATACACTGTTAACGCTGATGGAACTAAATCTTATACTGATACAGTACTTAATAACGAGCAGACACCTTTAGGTTACTTACGTTCATTAGGTATTCAATATCGTATTGGTATGTTACAAGATGCTGAATATGAATATGCTTTCATGACACCAGAAGCTAGTGCAGCTGCAAAATTATACAATGGTAATCCACAATGGTATAGAGATGATATGCCTCCATATCTAGATGGTGAATTAGGATTAAAATATTCTTCAGAAGTTGAAGCTGAATATAAGAAGATAATGTCAGAAGTTAGACCATATGTAGATGAAATGTTCCAAAAATGGCTATTGGGAGCTTCAGATTTCGAAAAAGATTATGACGGATTCATTAAAGAATTAAAGAACAGAGGAATCGAAAGAGCTATTGAAATTAATCAAAAAGCATATGACACTTTCTTAGGAAAATAATATATTAAGGATGGAAAATAAAAATGAAGCTTAGGTATAATAACTTTTCAAAGGATTGGAAAGAAGGATTACTTATTGGAAATGGTAGACTTAATGGTATCCTATGGGGAGATAATAGTAAAGATATCCTCAGTTTTAATCATGAACGTCTATGGACTGGTAAGTATGGAAATAGAAAAAACAGAACTTCATATGAGTACTTACCTAAAGTAAGAGAACTTCTAAAAGAAAAAGATTACTTTAGAGGGACAGCCTTAGCTTCTTTGGCATTTGGTGGTGATGGGGGAATTTCCCCCTATCCACGTCAAGAAGATTCATATAAGCCTGCTGGGGAATTAGTATTTACATATGATAAAGAACAAGAGAATCTTGTAGAGAGAATACTTGATTTACATAGTGGAATAGCAACAGTAATAAGGAAAGATATAATAATAGAAGCTTTTGCAGATTGTGTGACAGAAATTATGGTTGCCTCATGGAAGAGCAGGAATGAGTTTAGTGGTACACTTCATTATGAAAGACAAGAAGATAGTGCCATAGAAGATATAAGAGTAGATAGAAATCATATAATTTATAGTTGTAAAATAGATTCAGTAAGTAGTTTCAAAGTTATTGTAAAAGTAAATACAGACGGTATTTTAGAATATGGTAAAAAAGAAATGTATATCAGGAATGCTACCTATATAAAAACATTCACTAATATAGGAGTATCATTTAATGATATTGAAAAAGAACTTAATGATTATCCTTTTCCTGTTGAAGATATAAATGAATTGGAAAAAAATCACAGGAAAAAGTTTTTAAGAGCCATGAGCAAAACAGATATTAGTATAGCTGATTACAAAACAGATGATTTATCTGATTTATATATAAATGAAAGAGTTAAAAGAGTTAGAAATGGAAATGAAGACGTTAATCTAATAGAGATATATGCAAAATTCGGTATATATTTAATGGTATCAGGTTCAATCTGTGGAAAGTTACCATTGAATCTGCAAGGTAAATGGAACTGTGATATAGTACCTCCTTGGTTCAGTGATTATCATTTTAACATTAATATTCAGATGAACTATTGGTTTACAGAACAATTAGGTTACCCAGAGTATTCTAAGCAGTTATTTGATTATGTCAATAAATTTGCAGAAAGCGGAAGGGAAGCAGCTAGATCATTATACGGTTGTAAAGGAATAGTACTATCACTTAATGGAGATCATTGGGCAGTGTCAACACCTGAGGCATATAACTATGCAGCATGGATTGGTGGAGCAGCATGGATGGGACAGCATTATTGGTGGCATTATCAATATAATGGAGATAAAGATTTCCTTAGAGATGAAGCTTATCCTTTCTTCAAATCAACCGTAGATTTCTATATGGATTATATAGAAATTGATGATAATGACATAGCTCAGATAATGCCAAGTCAATCTCCAGAAAATCGTTTTGAAGGCACTGGTTATTTTCCAGTAAGTATGTGTATATCATCAGCTATGGACGTACAATTAGCTTATGATGCTTTTACTTATGCAATAGATACTTCAAGATTATTAGATATTGACCAAGAAGAGTGTGTCAAATGGCAACAAACAAGAGATAAATTACCTAGTTTTGCAGTGGGAAAAGATGGACGTCTGTTAGAATGGGATAATGAAGATAAGATAGAAGTTGAAAAAGGGCATCGTCATTATTCTCATTTATATGGAGTGTTTCCATCAACATTATTCAACTCAATCAATAGAACTGAACAATTTGAGGCAGGTAGAAAATCCTTGGAATATAGATTAGCCCAAAACGGTGGAGGTACTGGATGGAGTAGAGCTTGGGCAGCATGTTTATTCGCACGTCTACAAGATGGTGAAGAAGCTAACCGCCAATTGAGCTATCTACTTACAGAACTGTCATCCTCTGCTTTGCTTGATTTACATCCTAGACCTCCTAGATGTACAGTAAGAAATGATGATACAGAATTCGTTTTTCAGATTGACGGTAATCTAGGTGCGACAAGAGCAGTAATTGAATGTATTATACAATGTTACGAAGGAAAGATATTCTTGTTACCTGCACTTCCAGCTTCATGGGAGAAAGGAAGTATAACAGGAGTAAAAACCATAGGTGGTCACACAATTGATCTTGCTTATGAAAAAGGTAAAATAGTATCCCTTAAGATTGAGATGGGATTTGAAGAAAAGATTGTAATTGATAATGGTAGTAGACTTTTAGATGGAGATGAAGATATTATTTTACAAGGAAAAAAAGGTGAAGTCTATACATTAGTGTAAGTTTTTTGGAAGGAGATTCACATGGCTAAGAAAAATTTGTTATATATTTTTGCTGACCAATGGAGAAAGATAGCAGTAGGAATAGAAGGACAAGATAAGATAATAACACCTAACATGGATAAATTTGCAACAGAGAGTAAAGTTTTTGATAATGCTATTAGTACATATCCACTTTGTTCGCCTCATAGAGCTGCACTTATGACTGGTAAATATCCTTATTCTTGTGGTATGTGGACAAATTGTAAAATAGGGTTAGATGAAACAGTAATGTTAAAACCACAAGAAGAAACCATAGGAAAAACTCTTAAAAAAAATGGATATGAAACCGCATATATTGGAAAATGGCATTTAGATGCAAGTGAACTAAACTTCAATAAAAACCCTGAGTCAGGTGCAATCAACTGGGATGCATATACACCAGAAGGAGAAAGACGTCAAGGATTTGATTATTGGTTCTCGTATGGAGCAATGGATAAACATCTGAATCCTCATTATTGGAGAAATACACCAATGAAGATTGAACCAGGGAAGTGGTCTCCAGAAGTAGAGACAGATGTAGCACTTGATTATCTTGAAAACAGGGATAAGAGTAAGCCATTCTGTATGTTTGTTTCATGGAATCCACCTCACCCACCTTACGATAAAGTACCTGAGAAATATGTAGATATGTACGATAATATTCCTCTTAGAGAAAATGTACCAGAAGAAATGAGAGAAGACAAGGAATTTCTAAGAACTATCAAAGAATATTTTGCAGCTGTTACAGGGCTTGACGAAAATTTCAAAAGAATACTTGATTATCTAAGAGAAAACAACTTGGAAGATGATACTATAGTAGTATTATCAGCAGATCATGGAGATATGATGGGTTCTCAAGGAATATATGGAAAAAATATATGGTACGAAGAATCAATCAATATACCTTTCATGATTAGAGGAAAAGGTATAGAAGCTGGAAGAACCGATTGTCTATTCTCAAGTATTGACCATATGCCCACTCTACTTGATTTATTAGAAGTTGATATTCCAGATACAGTACAAGGGCAAAGCTTTAAAGATATTATAGAAGGCAAAAACATGAATGAACCAGATACCGTATTTTTATCAATGATTCCAGGGATGCCTGAACTTATTGAACCTTATAGAAAAAGGGGATTAAATAATAAGTCCTTCGGGTGGAGAGGAATCAGAACTAAAAAACACACCTATGTTATTGATAACGGTACTCATCCAGATGAAAAACAAAAAAGATATCTATATGATAATGAAAATGATCTTTATCAATTGAATCCAGTAATATTAAGTTCAGATGATGAACGATGCAAAAAATATGATGAATATCTAGAAGGTTATTTGAAAGAGATCAATGACCCATTCTTAATGAAAGGATTAGATTATAATGGTTGATATATCTAAATACAAAAAGCCTAATGATGTAGAAATAGAGCAAGCCCTGAATAACGCTGTAACACAAGTAGAAACAGATTTAGAAAATTTTACACATAAGTTCAAGATAAACGGAACTACCGATAATTTTTATGCGCCTAATGACAATATTTCATGGACATCAGGTTTTTGGACTGGCCAGATATGGATGGCATATGAAATAACAGGTGATGAAAAATATAAAAAAGCAGCAGAAATTCAGGTAGATAGTTTCCTTCATAGGATAGAGAACAAAATTGAAACTAACAATCATGATATGGGATTTTTATATAGTCTATCCTGTGTAGCAGCTTACAAATTAACAGGTAATAAAAATGCAAAAAAAGCTGCAATATTAGCAGCAGACAATCTAATCTCACGTTACAGAGAAGATGGTAAATTCATTCAGGCTTGGGGAAATGTTGGAGCAGATGATAACTATCGTTTAATTATCGACTGTCTTCTAAACCTTCCATTACTATACTGGACAAGTGATGTAACTGGTGACGATAAATACGCTAAAATAGCTAAACAACATATTGACACTTCCTTGAAAGTTATTATGCGTGACGATTGTTCTACATATCACACGTTCTATTTTGAACAGGGAACAGGCAAACCACTATATGGAGAAACAAGACAAGGCTACAGTAATGATTCCTCATGGTCAAGAGGTCAAGCTTGGGGTGTATATGGAACAGCTTTAAGCTACATGTATACTAAGAACCCTGAATATATTGAAAAATTCTATAAGATAACCGACTTTTTCATCGAGAATTTACCAAATGACCTAGTACCTTATTGGGATTTTAAATTCACCGATGTAAGTGACGAACCAAAAGACAGTTCAGCAGCTGCAATAGCTGTATGCGGTATGCTAGAAATGTCAAAATACCTTAATGAAGAAAAATCAAAGTACTATAAAGAAATAGCACTAAAAATCCTAAAATCTCTAATTGATAACTATGCAGTTAGCGATCCTAAGATATCCAACGGTCAATTACTACATGGTGTCTATGCAAGAAAATCCCCTTATAATCCATGTAGGAACAGGAATGTAGATGAATGCAATACATGGGGCGACTACTACTATATGGAAGCCCTCATCAGATTAACTAGAGATTGGAAATTATATTGGTAGAAAGAATAGAACAAATGAGTAGGCATATTCGAGCCTGCTCATTTTAGACTGCCAACGAAGTATTAAGTTGAAAACAGACAACGGTCGTATATTGAAATCATATATAGTGATAATACACTCTCGTTACGTTTGTTGCATCTATCTGTTTATAAGGATGCAACAAGCCGTAAAGGTCGTTATTATCACTATATATGATTTTCTCTATATTTACCACTCTTTAGCCAGTTTAAAAATGCGACTTTAGCCTATAAAATCTATACTGCTAGTTACAAGTATTGCGTTAATAGATAATGTCATATGTTTAATTTTTATTTATCTATGAAAAAGCAATATCCAGTAGTTATTTAAAATAGAAGAAAATGTGTTTTGTAACTATATTGATGGAGACTTAAAGCAAAATAGTATATGTATATGTGAAGTAGTGAGGCAGGACGCCGAACCCAGCATTTAATCTGACAGCCCTACTGGACTGTCAGAAATAATAATTGACTCGATGTCCATTATTATTTGTTGAGCTCAGGACGAGCAAGTAGCTGGCGAAACATATACATATACTATTTTGCAAACTCCAAGTAAGAACAAAACATTTTTTCTGACTTACTTGATATCATATAAAAATAAAAGAATGATTATTAATTGAATCACTTGACAAGAGTCGAATTATAGTCCATTATATTATAACAATGTTTAAAAAAAGTTAATAAGGAGGATAATGTAGTGGTTATAAAATCGTTTAAACAGTATTCAGGTTTGCCGAAAGAGATCTACATTCTCGCTATTCAGAGATTTGTTAATTCCATTGGCGGTTTTGTTTATGCCTTTTTAGCTCTGTTTCTGAGTAAGAGATTAGGTTTGCAAGAAAATGTCATTGGTAGTTTTATGTTAGTTTGTTCTCTAGTCGGTATACCTGGTTCACTTATTTCTGGTCATCTAGTTGATAAATGTAATAGAAAAACAATTTTACTTGTTTCAAGAACTTTATCAGCTGTCATATTTATTATTTGTGGTTTCCTTGGTAATTCAATAACGGTTGTTTATTTACTTATTATTTCAAGCTTTATATCTAGTTTTTCAGGCCCAGCAAGTGGTGCTATGACAGCGGATTTAACTACTCCTGAAAATAGAAAACAAAGTTTCTCCTTATTGTACCTAGGAATGAATGTTGGACTTGCTTTTGGATTGACAATTGCAGGATATTTATTTGAACATTACACCAGATGGATATTTTGGGGTGATGGTATAACTTCATTAATTAGTTTATTATTAGTTGCTTTTTATATAAAAGATACTAGACCAACAAAAGCCCAGATAAAAGAAATTAACGAATCTGATAGAGAAGGAGAAAAAGAGGAAAAAGGCTCTGTAGTTAAAGCACTTGTCAGAAGACCATTCCTATTAGGCTTCGTAATTATATCTTCTGTTATTGGTTTTGTATATAATCAACATGGATTTATTATGCCATTACATCTGGAGGAATTATATCCTAATTTTGGAGCAAAATATTTTGGTAATGTAATGGCTATTAATACAATGATTGTTGTTATCTTTACGCCAATCATAATGTACTATACAAGAAAGATTAAACCAGTTGTTAATGTAGCTATTGCAACTTTAACATACATAATAGGTTTTGGTATGATGGGATTAATTAATGAGTTATGGGTATTTTTTGTTGCTGTATTCATCTGGACAACAGGTGAAATAATTGCTACAACCAATACAGGAGTTTATATCTCTAACCATTCACCAGTTAATCATCGTGGTAGATTTAACTCCATTATAGGTATGATTCAGGCTGCTGGACGTTCTTTTGCTCCATTCTTCATGGGAATGTTCCTAGTGTCACACAGCAAATCACAAGGATGGATACTGACTGGATTTGTTGGAGTGATAGCATTTATAATGCTTTATATATTATTTACAAAAGAAAAACGTTACAATGAAAACATTGATAACGTTCAGGAATTACTTTCTGAAAAAGAGGCATCATAACAATAAAGTTATAGATTAAGGGTTATATAGAAAGGATTTACTTATGAAGAATAAAAATATAGACGCGACTAAAGGTGATATAAAGAAAAATCTGTGGATACTGGCATGGCCTATAATGATAGGTAATCTGATACAGGTTATATATAATATGACAGATACATATTGGGTAGGGAAACTTGACAATAGTACTGAAGCCATTGCAGCTGTTACTATTACATTTTCAGTTGTATTTGTATTAGTTTCATTAGCAGCTGGATTGGGTATAGGGTCAGCAACATTAGCAGCTCAATACTATGGTGCTAGAGAATATAAGAAGGTTGATGAAGTAGCCTATACATCATTAATTGTTATTGGTGCTATTGCATTGGTTTTTGTTGCTGGAGGCATAATTTTTTACAAGCAGCTTTTTGACCTATTACAGACGCCAGATAATATTATACCTATAGCAAAAGATTATTTCATTATAATAATGGTAGGTATGATATTCATGTTCATATTCTTTATTATGAGTGGGATATTACGTGGAATTGGAGATACTAGAACACCTATGATTGCAGGTATAGTCTCTGGTGTAATAAATATGATATTGGACCCATTTCTTATATTTGGATGGGGGATATTCCCTGAACTAGGTATTTCGGGAGCTGCTTATGCAACTGTAATATCTAGAGTATTTGCTTCAGGATACATTTTTTATGTAGTACTCAGGGGTAAGACTTTCTTGAAAATGAACTTACGTAATATAAAAGTTGATTTAAAAATTACTAAACAATTATTTAAGATTGGAGTACCTTCTAGTATTTCACAAGCTGTAATAAGCCTAGGTGGAACGGTTATTATCAGTAGAGTAAATATGTTTGGTGATGTTGCAATAGCAACACATGGTATTGGTAATAGATTGGAATCACTGTTGGCTATGCCTACAATGGGACTGGCTCAAGCTGCAAGTTCAATAGTTGGACAGAATCTAGGTGCTGGACAAAAGGAACGAGCATTCAAGAGTGGTAAATATGCCATGAAAGCATCATTTATCATACTTATAATATTGGGAGCTATTTTTGCAATATTCCCTACAGTATTTTTTGATATATTCTCTGATGATAAAGAAGTAATAGGAATGGGACGTTATTATATATATGGAATAACATTATTATATGCATTTGTAGGTTGTAGAATTGTCATGTCCAATGTATTCCAAGGAGCAGGAGCTGCTTCGGTATCCATGTGGTTAAGCTTAATCTGCTTATGGGGATTTCGGGTTCCACTTTCTTATGCACTATCATATACTCCATTAGGAATAAAAGGATTATGGTCAGGAGTAGGATTATCTTTCATTGTTAGTTTCTTTTTTATGTATTACTTCTATAAAAAAGGAAAATGGATGGATAAGGTTGTTGTAGAAAAGAAAGAACCCTTAGAGGCATAATATATTAATTAGAATACGGGGCTGTGGGATAATACCAAAAATGTATTATCCGATAGCCTCTTTTTTTATGCTTATTTATCTGTTATTTCAATCAATTTAACTCTTAATATTTTTTTGTGAAAAAATTTAAATATACTCTTGACAAAAATCTCTAAAAGGGATATATTATATATAGAAATTGTTAGCACTCGATTAGAGTGAGTGCTAACAATGGAAAATAAATTATGATATAGGAGGAATTAATATGTTTGGATTAACACCATTTAATAACAACCCAATTAGGAAAAGTAACTCGTTTAACAATGATTTTTATGACATGATTGATGACTTCTTTAATAATAGTTTTTTACCTGTAAGAAATTTGTATAACGACACATTTAAAGTAGATGTGAAAGAGTCAGATAAAGATTATTTAGTAGAAGCTGAGTTACCAGGAATTAATAAAGAAGATGTGAAACTCGATTATAATGATAGTAGACTAACAATTAATGTCAATCATGAAGAAAACGTAGATGAAGAAAAAGATTATTATATCCATAGGGAAAGAAAAAGAACTTCTATGCAAAGAGGAATATATTTGAAGGATATCGTTCCCGAAGAAATTTCAGCTCAATTAAAAGATGGTGTATTGAAGATCGTAGTTCCTAAAAAGGAAAAATCCGATAATACATTTAATATAGAAGTCAATTAAGAGATAGAGCCCATAGAGGCTCTATTTCTATTAATATCCTGTATTTGATAAATTATATGTTATAAGATTATTTAATTTTTATATATATTCACACTTTAAAAAGATTATTATATGTGGTATTGTTGTATTAAAAACTATTGGATTTAATTATAGTAATAAAATTTAGTAAATGGAGTGTGAATAATAATGAACCCAAAAAGAGAATACATAAAGGGAAAAGATACGTATAATAAGGAGTTAGACAAGCTTAATCATAAAATCAATATCTATGGTAATGTTAGACTTATTGTAATTCTTTTAGGATTAGGATTTACTATATGGTCATATACTAGAAAATCTTATCTACTTAGCTTGAACAGTTTAATTATTACACTGGTTATTTTTATCAGCTTAATAATTATACACCAAAAAAATATTGACCTAAGGCCTAGGCTGACAGCACTTTGTAAAATCAATGAAAACGGTATTAAGCGTCTAAGGGGAGAATGGAAAAAATTCCAGAAGAATGGTAAAGAATTCATTGATGAAGATCATAATTATTCATGGGATTTAGATTTATTCGGTAAGAATTCCTTGTTTCAATGGATAAATCATACTAACACTCCAATGGGTAAGAAGAAGTTAAGAGATGCACTTATAAAACCCAATAAAAATATTGAACTAATAAGAAAAAGACAACAAGCCATAATAGAGCTTTCTAAAAATATGAATTGGGTTCATGAATTAGAAGCAGCGGGCATGTTAGAAGATAATGACAGTATAGATGAAGGAGAGTTAATAAAATGGAGTAAGGATATAGCACCATTCTATCTAAATAATCTATTAGGATTATTTGTAAAGATATTACCTATAGTTTCCATTTTAACTATTGTACTGCCTTTTTGTATACCATCTTTTTCACATATATATGGATTGGTATTCATAAGTATACAGATAATTGTTGCTTTCATAGGTCTTAATAAAAGGCATACAAGGTTATCTACTATCGACGATTTCAGAAAACAGATATCCATATACGATAAGATGATCAAGTTAATTGAATCACAAGATTTTGAATCAAGTTTATTACAAGACTTGAAGAAACAAATGGAAAGTGATAATGAACTTACTTCTCAGCAGATAAAAAAGCTGGATAGTATTATGGATATGTTCAATATCAGACATTTTCAATTCTATTTGATATTCGATATACTTACATTATGGGATTATCAATGTGCTATTTCACTTGAGAATTGGAAGAACAAATATGGAAAAAATCTTCCAAAATGGTTGGATTCATTGGGAGAAATTGAAGCTCTAGCAAGTCTTGCTACAGTAGTCTATGAACAACCAGATTGGGTAATGCCTACTATTACTAAAGAATATAGAGTATCAGCTACTGATATAGGACATCCTTTGATAAATGCAAGAGACAGAGTATGCAATAATGTTACTTTTGGGGGAAGACATTCTTCTCTTTTGGTAACAGGTTCCAATATGTCAGGTAAAAGTACGTTTCTCAGAACTATAGGAATTAATCTAGTATTAGCTTATGCTGGAGCTCCAGTATGTGCAAAAGAGTTTTGCTGTCCTATGATGGATTTATATACTTCTATGAGAGTAAAAGATGATATAGATAACAAAATATCTTCATTCTATGCAGAGTTATTAAGAATCAAAAAAATAATTGGGGCTACTAATGAAGGTAAAAAAGTATTCTATCTATTAGATGAAATATTTAAAGGTACCAACTCAAGAGATAGGCATATAGGTGCTAGAACCTTAATTAAAAAATTATGTAAAGGAAATACGTTAGGACTTGTTTCAACTCATGACTTGGAATTAGCTGATTTAGAATCAGAATCTGATTCTAGAGTCAAGAATTATCATTTTCAAGAACACTATAAGGATAATAAGATATTATTCGATTATAAATTATATTCAGGTGTTTCCAATACATTTAATGCGGTATTTTTAATGAAGGAAATTGGGATAGATATATAAGATTTTCTTTGATATAATTAAATGAGTTAAGTTATTTTCTATATCAGGTGGAAAGGGGAACCTCATGAGTTTACAAGCTTACGGACTATTAAAGGGCAAAGCAGTAGCAACAAAAGAAGAAAGAGATAATAACAGACCTCATTATCATATTCATGTTAAAGCCAATGAAGAAAACTATAGAATATCAATCAATATAAAGTCAAATGATGTATTATCCGAATTACTTTTTTATACTAATGAAAATTTTGAACATGGAATAACTTCAATAATTACTGAATTACCATATGGATTTTATTTCAGTAACTGTGTATCTATTGATTATATACGAGGAAACATGGGGTTTTCTAGAGATGATATGAAGAAAATTCCTCATGACAAAGCTGGACCTAATAATGACCTTAATGAGAAACTAAATTACTACATAGATAAAGCAATTTCATCTGAAGATACTGATATTTATATATATGGGTCAAAATGGAAAACTGGTAATTACTGTAAAGTAGATAGGATTTTTGGCTTTAGTCCTTCAATGGGTATGCATGATATCCATATGAATCAAGGTAATATTAGAAAGTGGAAAAAAGATAGTGGAGTATGGCAAGACGGGTGTCTTTTTATACATTATAAAGAGATAGACAAGTGGATTGGAATTTTCCTTGCCTTCCAATCCCAATCATGGGATAATGATGATTGTACAGGTCAAGCTAACTATAAATACAAAAAGAAAAAGAGATAGGGGGGATTAAAACATGTTTTATGGAGTATTTAATTCGCCTTTATTTCCTATTATTGTTGTAGGAGATGAAAAAGGGCTGTCTTATTTACATCTTCAAACTAAATCAGGTAATGAACTTGAACAATCAAAAGAGTGGATTAGAAATGATGATTTCTTCACAGATACTTTTAACCAGCTAGATGAATATTTTAGTGGCCAAAGAAAAATATTTGATTTGAAATTAAATCCACAAGGAACTCAGTTTCAAAAGAAAGTATGGAATGCACTAACCAAAATTCCATATGGTGAAGTTTGCTCATACAAGGATATTGCTGTTGCAGTAGGGAATGAAAAAGCTTGCAGAGCAGTAGGGATGGCTAATTCCAAAAATCCAATAGCTATAGTAGTTCCATGTCATAGGGTAATTGGCAGCAGTGGAAAACTGGTTGGGTATGCTGGAGGATTAGATACAAAAGATGAGCTATTAAAATTAGAAAGAAAATATAATGGATAATAATAAATTAAGGGGCAGTTACCGTAATATATTTTGACTTTGGTTAGTCATGAAATATATAGGAAACTACCCCTTAGATACTATATGTAGTTTAGTAATATTTGTTTATGTAATGACTTATAATATTTATTCAGAAACAATAAAGCTGTCATATCCTGCTTTATCTACAAGGTCTTTTCTTTTTGTAGCGTTTTTCATTTGTGAAAATGTACCAGCTATAACTCTATACTTATTGTTATTTGGTGAAACATAAGCATCTATTTTCTTAGTGATAAGTTCTTCTTTTAGCTTAGTAGCATTTTCTTTTTTGTCAAATGAACCTACAATTACTCTAAAATATTTTTTAGCAGTGTTTGAAGTTGTAGTTGTACTGGATTTTGAACTAGAAGAACCAGTATTTACTGTAGAAGTATTAGATTTTTTATCTTCTTCTTCTTTTTCATCTAACTTCTTATTAAGGTCTTCATTTTGATTTTTAAGATCATCAATAATCTTATCTTTTTCAGCTAGAGAGTCTTCAAGTTCCTTAATTTTGTCCATAGATTCAGTGTCTACATCTGATTCATTGGAATCATTTCCAGTTGTGATGTCTGTAGTTTCTTGCTGCTTATTTACATCATTAGTATCATCATTCACCATTTCATTAAGTGATGGTTTCTTTTGACAACCAACAAGAACTAGGGTTAGTAGTAACATGCTTATTAATACTTTTTTAATCATTTATTCTCCTCCTCGATATGATTATAATACATAAGTTGTTTTACTGATAATATGCTAATAATTGTAATAACTTATGTCATATTAGATTATATAGCAGATATATGTCGATTTCAATAGTAGATATGTTTGAGGGTTGACTTTTTATGTGTAGAACAGTATATTTATATTATTGTATTTACATTTTTTAAATATCGTGGTTTAATGTAATAAAAAGGCAAAGCGTTAAAGCTTACACAAGGAGGCAACATGAAGCGATTAATGATTATTGAAGATTACGAATCAAAAATGAGTCTTATGGAGACGGAGATAGCAGTAAAACAAACAAAAGATTTTTTTGAAAATTCTTTATCAAAAGTATTGAATCTTACTAGGGTATCAGCACCATTATTTGTATTACCGGAAACAGGACTTAATGATAACTTGAATGGATATGAAAGACCTGTTAATTTTGATATCAAGGAAACAGGTAAGGTTGCAGAGATTGTACATTCTCTAGCAAAATGGAAAAGGATGGCCCTTCATCGTTATAAAGTTGAATCTGGAAAAGGTATCTATACAGATATGAACGCTATAAGAAGAGATGAAGAGATGGACAATCTTCACTCAATCTATGTAGACCAATGGGATTGGGAAAGAGTTGTAACTAAGGAACAAAGAAATGAAGAATTTCTAAAAGATGTAGTTAAAAAAATCTATAAAGTATTTAAAGATACAGAGAATTTCTTATATGGGAAATACCCATTTCTAGGGAAAAATCTACCTGAAGATATCAAGTTTATTACTACTCAAGAATTAGAAGACTTGTATCCTAATCTAAAACCTTCTGAGAGAGAAGACAGAGCTGCAAAAGAACATTATGCTGTTTTCATCATGAAAATAGGAGGGGCTTTAAAATCAGGAGAGAAACATGATGGTAGAGCACCAGACTATGATGATTGGGAATTAAACGGAGATATTGTATTCTGGAATCCAGTATTGAATAGAGCTTTTGAATTATCATCTATGGGTATCCGTGTTGACGAAGAATCTCTTGAAAGCCAATTAGTAATTGCAGAGGCAGAGGAAAGAAAAGAATTGAATTATCATCAAATGATATTGAATAAAACACTTCCGTATACAATTGGTGGTGGAATAGGTCAATCAAGAATATGTATGTACTTCTTAAGAAAAGCACATATTGGAGAAGTACAAGCTAGTATTTGGCCAGAAGAAATGATAACAGATTGTGAATCTCACGGTATTAATTTATTATAGATTATTTTTAGATATGATAAATATTTTTTGTAATAATTTGTTTTGAAATTTTTCAAGTAGTATTCATAATGGATTTTTTATTAGGGAAGTTTAACAGTTATATTTGAATCTAAGTATTAAATATACATGTTTATCACAAAAAAACTAAGAGTATTATATAAAAAACAAAAAGTTGACAAAGGTATTGTGTATAAATATAATAAAAGTAATAAAACTTTAATATTATTGGTAAATGAGTTTGAGTATCTTTGGATAAACAATTTTATGGACCAGTTTCTCTTACAGCTTTCTAAAAGAATAAGCTTTAATGGAACTGGTCTTTTATATAGATTTTTTTAATAAAAACTTATTTCTAGGGAGGATCAGACATGACTAAAGGACAATTAGAAGCATTGATAAGTACTAAAATGGTAGCTTTCCAGAGAGAACAATTAGGTAGAGGGGCTGAAGGAACAAAAACTTATATTAGTGGAGACATGATTATTATAAGAATGAAAAATGTCCTGACACCAGCCGAGAAGCAATTAGCTATTACTGACCAAGGTAAAGGTTTGATAAAAGAGATAAGGATTCAGTTAGAGAGTATCATTCGTCCAAAATTAGAAGAATTGATGCAGAATCTTACTGGAGCAAAAGTAATAAGTATACACAATGATATTAGTACCAAAACAGGTGAACGAATTGATATGTTCATATTGGATTGTAATCTAGAAGAAAGATTAAAACTAGATTAATCTTTACAATATTCCAATATTTATTAATATATTAAAACATTGAAGAAGTTCAAGTTTTTAATATGATAATAAATGATTGCATTAATATGATTAATTAACTAGAATATATTATAAGGAGAGTGTCATAATGTTATCATATGGTTTTTTCTTAGATTTAGCGATTATCTTACTTAGTACAAAATTATTAGGTTTAATGACTAGAAAAATACGTATGCCACAAGTAGTAGGAGCGCTTCTTGCGGGATTAATACTTGGGCCAGCACTGTTGAATGTTGTCCATGAAAGTGATTTTATAGATAAAATGGCTGAGTTAGGTGTTATTGTTTTAATGTTCTCAGCAGGTCTAGAGACAGATTTGAAGGAATTAAAAAAATGTGGAAAAGCTTCTTTAATAATTGCAGTATTGGGAGTTTTGTTGCCACTTATCGGAGGACTTGTAGTAGCGGGCTTATTTGCCGGAAACCTATCACACATGACTCAAAAAGAATTGCTTGAAAATATATTTATCGGAGTGGTTCTTACAGCAACATCTGTTAGTATTACAGTCGAAACATTAAGGGAAATGGGAAAATTAAAATCTCCATCAGGAACAGCTATTCTTGGAGCAGCAGTTATTGATGATGTACTTGGAATAATTATTCTAACAGTCATTTCTAGTTTTGCTGACCCAAGTGTAAGCATTGTAAGCATTTTAGTGAGGATATTATTATTCTTTATATTCGCTGCTGTCTGTGCATTTGTTTTCTACTATATATTCAATAAAATGTCTGATAAGTACGGAAAGAAAAGAAGACTTCCAATATATAGTTTAGCATTCTGTTTGATTTTAGCTTACATAGCTGAAGAGTTTTTTGGAGTAGCAGATATAACTGGGGCATTCTTGGCAGGGATAATTATTTCTAATGTAACACATTCCGATTATGTTTCAGAGAAGTTGGATATTACATCCTATATGCTTTTATCACCTATTTTCTTTGCAAGTATAGGTATAAAAACAAGTGTTGAAAATATGGATATGAAGATTATTTTATTCGCAGTAGTACTACTTATCATTGCAATCCTTACTAAGGTGGTAGGATGTGGATTGGGTGCTAGAATGTGTGGATATGAGAGCAAAGAGGCTATTCAAATTGGAGTTGGAATGATTTCCAGAGGTGAAGTTGCGCTTATTGTAGCTGATAAAGGAGCTTCTATCGGACTGATGAATGATACGTATTTTGCTCCTCTGATTATCGTTGTTATCATTACCACAATAATTACACCAATACTTTTAAAGGTAGTTTACAATAATAAAAACAATAAAAAAGTTAGTATGTCATAGATGATAATTGGAGGCATGATAAAATGTATTTGGTATTGTGTACAATAAATGACGAAAGCAAAAAGAATCTATTCGAAAGTGTATTAACAACAAAAAATGGAGTTCATAGTGTTTTATGGTTAACAGTAAAAGATGGATTAGATAAAAAACTCAAACATACTATAATAGGTGGTTCTATTTCAGGATTATACGAAAACAAATACAAGTTGACAAGTTTAATTACAATGGAAAAAGAATCATATAAAGACATATATGGGAAATTACAGAAATTAGGACTAGAAGATTGTATTGACAGTTATGCCATATTACCAATACTAGAAGATTGTAAATCTATTTCATTAGCCTAAGGAGTGCTTAATTTGAGTAACAATAATAAAACTACGGATACATTGAATCATTGGTATACTCTGGATTTAAAGGTCATATTAGAAGGAATCATCATTGGATTCATAACAGGACTTATAATCGTTTCATACAGAGTATGTTTAAGCCATGCAGATGAGATTAGAGATAAAGCCTATGAATTTATGTCTGGGAAAACTGCAATGATTATACTATGGTTTGTACTATTGATAATAGTGGGAATCATCCTTGGAGCGTTAGTCAAAAAATATCCAATGATAAAAGGTAGTGGTATCCCACAGATAAAAGGTTTCTTGGTTAGACAGCTTGGCATCAGCTGGTTGAAAGAACTAGTACTAAAATTCTTTGGTGGAATATTATCTATTGGGTTCGGACTTTCATTAGGAAGAGAAGGCCCTTCAGTACAAATGGGAGCTACAGCTGGACTTGGATTTAGCCGTATTTTCAAGAGATTTCATCTTGAAGAAAAATATCTAGTTACTGCCGGTGCAAGTGCAGGACTTGCAGCAGCTTTCAATGCACCACTTGCAGGAGTTATATTTGCACTAGAAGAATTACACCGTAATTTTTCCCCTATTATACTTATGTGTGCAATGGGAGCATCTATAACAGCAGATTTTGTTTCAAGTAATTTCTTTGGACTTAAGCCTATATTTGACTTTACTAACTTAGAAATTCTACCACTTAAATATTACCTCATGATTGTTGGCTTAGGAATTATAGCAGCTGTACTTGGAAAACTATTTAATAATCTACTATTATTAGCTTCTAAACACATAGATGGTTCAAAAAAAATAAAATCAATATATAAACCAGTAATACCTCTTTTAATATCTGGAATTCTAGGATTTACAATTCCAAGTATATTAGGTGGGGGTCATGAGTTGATTGTCAGATTAACTAATGAAAACATGTTGATTAAGATATTAATAGTTTTATTTATCTTAAAGCTATTATTTACAGTTATATCCTACGGGTCTGGTGTGCCAGGTGGTATATTCCTACCTGTTCTTGTACTAGGAGCATTAATCGGAAAAGCTTATGGACAAGTATGTGTTTCAGTATTTAATATAGATGAAGTGTATATACTCAACTTTATAACTTTGGCAATGGCGGCTTATTTTACAGCTATTGTAAAAGCTCCAATAACAGGAAGTATACTAGTCACTGAGATGACAGGTTCCTTTAATCACCTGTTACCACTTATAACAATCTGCTTAGTAGCACAAGTTGTAACTGGAGTAATAAATTCAGGAGCAATATACGACCTATTGCTAGAAAAATTATTGAAGAACAAAAAAGGTAACTACATGAAAGAAGCAGGCGAGAAAAAAGTTATACTCGAAGTACCTGTAATGTTTGGTTCAGAAATTGAACATAGAAAGATTAAAAATATAACATGGCCTTCTAATTGCCTAGTAGTTGGAATTAGAAGAGGAGAAAAAGAATTGATCCCCAATGGAGAATATAAAATCTACGCCGGTGACTTTTTAATCATACTAACGGATTCCAATGACGCAGACACAATGAAATTGGAACTACTTGATATGGCTACAGTTGAATAAATATTTATATTTACTTAACTGTTTTACATATAAACCCTAATATAATTTTAATGAAAAACACCTCACAAAAGATTATTTATCTATTTAGTGAGGTGTTTTTTGTATCTATAATATCTAAACGACTGTTAAACAACACTCTTAATTATTTTTCATTTATACCCTTGACCCCTACGTAACGTAATAGTATATAATTAATTTCAGTAATATTACTAATACAAATGAAGGTGATTATAATGACCGTAAAAGAAGTAAGCAAAATTGCTGGTATAAGTGTAAGAACTCTTCACTATTATGATGAAATAGGTTTACTTAAACCAAAAATAATAACAGAATCAGGTTATAGAATATACAGTGACGCTGAACTAGAAACATTATTTCAGATACTATTCTTTAAAGAACTTGATTTCAAACTAGTTAAAATAAAAGAAATAATGAGTAACCCTAGTTTTAATAAAGCAGAAGCACTAAAACAGCATAAAAAACTGTTACTGGAAAAGAAAAAAAGATTAAATAATATGATAAGTTCTATAGACAGAACTTTAAAGAGAGGATTTGACAAAAAAATGATGAATCTATTTAGTATGGAAAATTATGAAAAATATAAAGAAGAAGCTATTGAAAAATATGGAGATACAGCTGTTGATAGCTACAAAAAAACAAGCAAATATAGTAAAAAGAAATGGGAAGAAATAATGAACGAAGCTAATACAATCTATAGTAACCTAGCTGAAAATATGGATAAAGATGTAAGCGATCCTTATATACAACAATTAATTGGTCAGTGGAAAAACCACATTACAACATATTATTATGACTGTAATATGGAGATTTTTAGAGGGCTTGGACAATTGTATGTAAATGATGAGCGCTTTACTAAAAATATTGATAAAACAAAGCAGGGTTTAGCTAAGTATATGAAAGAGGCAATGGACTATTATTGTGACAATTACCAAGGATAATGTAACAAAAAGCATTTATCTCTCTTATAATGATATTAAGTTATATTAATATTATGTGGGAGAGATGCTTATGGATATGTTTGATTGTGGAATTTATTCTTTTGTAAATGCTATTACAATAGAAACTATCAGGTACTGGTCTAAAAACTCGTACCAGCATATTGATGTTTTATTAAATTCTGCAACTCCAAACAAAGGAATTCTATTTGATAGCTTTAATAATGACTTGAAGAGGCTCTACAAAACGTTCCAAAACATCTATAATGAACTGGATGATGTTAAGAGAGATACTAATGTTTATTTTATGGTAAAGAGATTTCTTATAGCCAATGATCATTTTATCATATTATTACAAAGGCTAAAATTTGAAGGTTTCAATGGTTTCCCAATATTATATCAAGTTACATATCATATCTTATATGAACAGATGTATGTTAAGGAAATTTTTAGACCTTTGATGTGTACTGGAGATGTTGATCCAGATAATGTGATAATAAACTCTAATTTTAGACGAATGGCTCTAGGTACTAATCCATTACAATGCATATATGGACAAATATATTTTTGGAGTATTATAGGTGCTGAACATCCATCTATTATTATGAATATCAGCCCTGATGAAATGGAGCAATTACCTAAAAAAATCATTAATGAATTTAATGATATAGCTAATAGATTCAATAAGATTAATTATAAACTCTCTTGCATATATTCTAAGTTGAATATAATGAACCTTGGTATAATATTAAAAGAATTTTGTAATGTTAACAAAGAAATTCTTGTACTGTTAGATAGATTGAAAGATAACGTGGAAAATTTACCTGCTAATATTAAGAATAACTTGCCAAAATTATTCTTTGCTATTCTTGAACATATAATTAAAGAACATGAATATGCAAAACTGTTGACAGAAAAAATTATGGAAAGTCAATATGGTAGAATTAACTAAAAGATAATATAGAAGACTCATTAAAAATAGACTTTACTTAATCAGATAACTTAAACAAAGTTTAGGGGCTGTTTAATGAATAGAGTCTATTTTTTTGTGCCATTTATTTCTATAAGAACCATAACAATTCTTTTAAATTAATACTAAATGGAGTATACTAAATATGAGTATTCACATATTACATATTTTTTAATTAACAACAGAAAGCAATCAGGAGGAAGAAAATGATAAAAATAATAGCAGATTCAACTTGTGACCTATCACCAAATATTATTAAGAAATATGATATAGGAATAGCTCCACTTACTATAAATATAAATGGCAAAGTTTATAGAGATAAAATAGATATATCAGCAGATAAATTCTATACAATTATTGAAGAATTAGAAAATGAACCAACTACTTCAATGCCTAATCCATCTGAATTCTTAAGAATCATCAATGAGGCAGTTGAAGAAGGACACAATGAGATATTATGTATATGTATGTCTAGTTCAACTAGTGGTTCATATCAATCTGCAGAACTTGCAAAAGCATATTTCTATGAAGAAAATGAGAAATCAGAAGTCAGGATAGAGGTAATTGACTCTAAGTGTATGAGCCATGGTAGCGGCTGGTTAATCATGAAAGCTGCTATTTATAGAGATAGAGGAGCTAGCTTTGACAGATTGGTCAACTGGATAGAGGTTCATAAAAAACAGGTAAAACATTTTTTGACAGTGGACGATCTGGATCATCTTATCAAAAGTGGAAGACTTACCAATGCTAGTGCTTTTGTAGGTAAAATACTTAGAATTAAACCAATAATGACCATGAAAAAGGGAAAAGGAGCCATAGTAGCAAAAGAACGTGGAAGAAAAAAAGTCCTATCTTTCTTGGTTAAGGAATTCAATAAAAGAATTGACATGAGATATAGTAATTTTATTATAATAGGCTATACATCTGATATAAAATATGCAGAAAATCTAAAAGAAAGAATCAAGCGAGATTCTGAATTTACTGGGGAGATTTTAATAATGCAAATGGGAGTTGCCGTAGGTACTCATGTTGGGCTTGGAGCAGTTTCTATGTTCTATATGGAGAAAAGGAAAGGTCAAGTTTTTGATAATCTATTAGTTAATCGCATGCATGAATTTGTTGATAAGACTAATGATTTTATTGAAAAGATAAAGAAATAATGTAAACACTAGGGGGAGAAAGATGGATATTATTTTGTATAATGGCAAGGTAATAACAATGGATGAGGATAAACCTTATGCCAGTGGGGTATTTATAAAAGGAAATAAAATATATAAAGTTGGAAATGATGAAGAAGTATTAAAATACAAAAAAGAAAATACTAAGTTAATAGATTTGCAGGGAAGAACACTTTTACCAGGTTTTAATGATAGTCATATGCATTTAATAAATTTTGCTTATACAGGTAGTATGATTAGATTGGCAGGGCTTACTTCGGTTGATGAAATCATAGAAAAATCTAAGAAATCCATTAAGCAAGATACTGTAAATGTTGGTTGGATCAAAGGAAGAGGCTGGAATCAAAATAACTTTGATGAACCAAGAATGTTAAATAGATATGATCTTGATAAAATAAGTGTGGATAGACCAATTTGTTTTATAAGAGCCTGTGGACATGTTCTGGTAATTAATTCATATGCCCTCAAAATGTTAAATATAACTGGAGATACTTTTCAAGTAGCTGGAGGTCATTTTGATTTAGACGAAAATAATGAACCAACAGGTGTTTTCAGAGAAAATGCTATGAACATAGTATATGATAATATGCCTTCACCAACTATAGCTGAAATAAAAGATATGATTACAAGTGCTTGTAAATTAGCATTAAGTGAAGGAATAACGTCAATTCAGACCGATGATCTTGATAATTTTTCTGATAATGATTATGACAAGATTATAAAAGCATATGAAGAACTGAGAGATGATGGAGAACTTCCTGTAAGGATATATGAACAATGTTTATTGGGCGATATTGAAACTTTTCAAGGATTCTTGAACAAAGGATATAGAACAGGTCAAGGAGACAATTTTTTCAAGATAGGTCCATTGAAGATACTTGCCGATGGTTCTCTAGGAGCTAGAACAGCTTATTTATCAGAACCATATGAAGATGATAGCAGTACCTGTGGTATTGGAAAATTAACACAGGACCAATTGGATCAACTGGTTTTATGTGCTCATAAAAATAACATGCAGATAGCGATTCATTGCATTGGAGATAAGATAATGGACATGGCTTTTTCAAGCATAAAAAAAGCTATTAATAAATATCCGAGAAAAGACCATCGTCATGGTATTGTACATAGTCAGATTACGACAAAACAATTACTCAATGAATTTAAAGAAATTGATGCTATTGGATATATCCAGCCTATTTTTCTGGATGGGGATATTTCTATTGTGGAAAAGAGGATAGGCAAAGAAAGAGCCAAATACAGCTACAATTTCAAAACCTTGATTGATATGGGGGTACATACTCCATATGGGTCCGATTGTCCTGTTGAACCTTTTAATGTATTACATGGAATATATTGTGCTGTAACAAGAAAAACATTAGAGGGTCTTCCAGTGGAGGGATGGTTGCCAGAGCAAAAGGTAACTACTCTACAAGCAATCAGTTCTTTTACTAAAGAAGGAGCATATGCTTCTTTTGAAGAAGATATAAAAGGGACTATAAAAGAAGGTATGTTAGCTGATTTAGTAGTTCTTGATAATGATATATTTGAGATGGAGTGCCATAAGATAAAAGATATGAAGGTGGATTATACAATAGTTGATGGCGTTGTTGTATATGATAGAATGAAACAGCAAATGGTATTATAAAATCATGGAAATATATTGAACTTAATGAAATGGATGTATAGATGTTCAAGTTCATATATATATATGTAATAGGCTGCCCAAATATATTTTTATGCATAATTTGCTAAATATATTTAGACAGCCTGTAACGATTTTAGATTTTATATTGTTTTATAGAGAAGTTCTAGTATCACAATACTCACATTTATATTCTTTTTTCTCTGCATCAACTAAAGTAAATGTGATATCTTCATTTTTTTCAATAGTGGTTACGCATCTAGGATTATTGCATTTAAGAATACCGACAACTTTTTCTGGAATAGATAGTTTTATCTTATCTACTATCTTCTCGTCATCAATGATTGTGATTGTAAGTCCCGGGTCTATTAATCCAAGAATGTCTAGATTGAGATCAATTACATTATCTATTTTTATTAAATCTTTCTTACCTAATTTGTTGGAAGGCGCATTTTTAATAAGAGCTGTAGTACAGTCTGCCTCATCTAATTTTAGCTCTTTAAATATTTTGTATCCTAGTCCAGCTTTTATATGGTCTATAACAATCCCTTTTTTGATTCCATTAATTTTTAACATTAATATCCCCTCCTAAAAGCTTTAATATCAGTGCCATTCTAACATACATACCATACTTAGCCTGGTTAAAATAAACTGCTCTGGGGTCATTATCTACCTCTGTGCTTATTTCATCTACTCTTGGTAATGGATGTAGAATAATCATATCTTCCTTAGCATTTGTTAATTTATCATTATCTAATAGATAATAACCTTTTAGTCTGAGATATTCTTCTTCATTAAAAAATCTTTCTTTTTGGATACGAGTCATATATAATATATCAAGTTCAGGGATAGCTTCTTCTAGATTGGATGTTTGATAAAATTCATGGTCAGTAAGTTCATCAGTAATATAAGATGGTATTTCAAGCTCTGGTGGAGCTATAAAAACAAATTTAATATTTTCATATCTGCTAAGGGCTTTAACTAATGAATGAACCGTTCTTCCGAATTTCAAGTCACCGCATAAGCCAATGACATTATTAGAAAAACTTTTTTTGTATGAACGGATTGTAAGCAAATCAGTTAATGTCTGAGTAGGATGCTGGTGTCCTCCGTCACCTGCATTAATCACTGGAATATTAGAATATTTAGATGCAAGTTTTGGCGCACCTTCTTTCGGGTGCCTCATTACAGCTATATCAGCATAACAGCCAACCACCCTGATAGTATCTCCAATACTTTCACCTTTGGAAACTGATGATGATGAAGCTTCAGAAAATCCGAATACTCCACCCCCTAGTCTTAGCATTGCTGCTTCAAAACTAAATCTTGTTCTTGTAGATGGTTCGTAGAATAGAGTTGCTAATAGTTTGCCTTTGCAAACGTCCAAGTATTTATCTGGGTCTTTAATAATATCATCTGCCAATGTAAAAATTTCTTCCAATTCCTCAACAGTAAAATCATCTGGTTGTATCAAATGTTTTCCTTTTAACATGGTATTTCCTCCTTTTTAGTATCACGGTACTAGATTAAAGGTTATAATTTTATAGGATATCTTTTGGGGATTCTTCCATTATATAATTATATTTGGACATAAAAAAACTTCCCTATAGGAAGGCATATGTTCTTGCTAATATGACACCAGGTAGTATGATACACCTAATAATCATGTTATATGTTACCTTCCTAGCCTCTCTTGGACTAAATTAAAGATACCTATCAATCAATAGATTAACACTTAGTTTTATATAAGTCAAGCAAAAAATATTTCTAATTAGTATATAAAAAAAATTAAATTAATTATTTACTTTTTTTACTGTTTATGCTAATATAATGTTATATAATTTATAAATTATAGTACGAGCTTGTTACAAACATATCTAATTAATTAAAAAACACTCAATATAATGCGAAATATCTTATTCTACGGTCTATTCCGAAAATTCCCGCGTAAAATTAACTGAATATTACCTAAAATATATCTTTATTTACATAATGAAAATAAAGTATGGATGAGAGGTGATAATTTTCAAGTAATTTAGTAAGTAACTCACGATAAAATTTTTTGAAAAATAAAAAAATAGGAGGAATTGTAATGAAGAAAAATTTTAAAGGGAAAATTGGGTTGTTTTTGGCTATTATGTTTGTTGCATTTATATTGTCTCCAAAGTCTTCACTAG
The DNA here is from genome assembly GCF_036985595.1 of Vallitalea maricola. NCBI lineage: Bacteria > Bacillati > Bacillota > Clostridia > Lachnospirales > Vallitaleaceae > Vallitalea > Vallitalea maricola. Next base: position 82,541 of record NZ_BTPU01000002.1, read on the forward strand.
CTAATACTGAAGGAGATAATACTAACCCGTGCATTATTTATTTAAAAGGTGTCGAATTGAATTTAGATGAAGTTGAAAGAGAAAAAAGCTCTTTAGTTGAAGAGTCTGGTCTATATATTATTTCTTTTGAAGGACCAATTGAAGATTATATGAAAAAAGATATAACAAAATTAGGTGCAGAACTTATTGAATATATCCCGGATTTTGCATTTTTATCAAGAATAAAATCTAATACACTTTCTGATGTTTCACTACTTCCTTACGTAAATAATATTGTAAGTTACGAGCCTGAATATAAGATAAATCCTGTCCTAAAAAATAATAAAAGAACAAACAGATCAATTACTCCAGAAGAATTAACTGAAGAAGAAATAACTGTTAAAATATTTACATTTGACGATTCCTCTATTCTAGATGGTTATATAAAAGAATTTGGCGGTACTAAAATAGATTCTACTGAAAAAGATGTAATCGTTAAATTGAATCCAAGTAATGTTGAGAGATTTGCAAGCCTTGATTCAGTTAAATATATAGAGCCAGTTGTTGAATTTGAATTATTCAATGATAAAGCTAGAGATTTTATGGGTGTAAATAGCATTAATAGTCTAGGTCACAATGGAGCTGGACAAGTTGTTGCAGTTTGTGATACTGGTATTGATACTGGTGTTAATAATAGTGGTATGCATTCAGATTTCCAAGGCAGGATTGATAGTATATTCCCATTGGGTAGATCTACAGCTGATGATGTACATGGTCATGGTACTCATGTTGCCGGTTCAGTTCTAGGTGATGGTACTAGATCCAATGGCCAAATTAAAGGTATTGCTCCACAAGCTCATCTTGTATTTCAATCTGTATTAGATTCTAATGGTGGATTAGGCGGTCTTCCAAATGATTTGAATGACTTATTCCAACAAGCAGAAAATGCTGGTGCTCATATTCATACAAATTCTTGGGGAGCTGCAGTAGGTGGACAATATACTGGAAGTTCACAAGATGTTGATGAATATGTATGGAATAATAAAGATATGATTATTCTTTTCGCTGCTGGAAATGAAGGCGATGGATATAATGGAACAGCTTATAATTCAATTGGTTCTCCTGGTACAGCTAAAAACTGTATTACTGTAGGTGCAACTGAAAACAATCGTCCTAACATGCCTAACACTAAGTGGGGTAATATAGGCGATAATCCAAATGAGATTGCTCCATTCTCTAGTCGTGGTAATTGTGATGATGGAAGAGTAAAACCTGATATAGTAGCTCCAGGTACATGGATTCTTTCTACTAAATCATCTGTAGCTCCTACAAGTAATTTCTGGGCAGACTATAATAATTACTATGCTTATATGGGTGGTACTTCAATGTCTACTCCATTAACTGCTGGAGCAGTTGCAGCAGCACGTGGATATATGCAGGATGTTTGGAATCATACACCAAGTGCAGCATTAATGAAAGCTGCAATTATCAATGGTGGTACTGATTTAGGTTTTGGTTTCCCAAGTAGAGATCAAGGATGGGGACGTGTTAACTTAGCTGATTCATTGAAGAACAAGGAATATGAATATTCTGATGAAGCTTATAATCTAGCAACAGGTGCTACACAAAACTTTACTTACACTATTGAATCAACTAGTACTCCTTTAACTATATCTCTAGTATGGTCAGATTATCCTGGTTCAACAGCTGCATCTAAAGCATTAGTTAATGACCTGGATATAAAAGTTACTTCTCCTTCAGGTACAGTGTATTATGGTAACGATTTTACTCAACCATATAATAGTAGTTATGATAGATTGAATAATGTTGAAAATATTTATATTGATTCACCAGAAACAGGTAATTATTCAGTTGAAGTAAAAGGCTACAATGTACCACAAGGACCTCAATCTTTTGCATTATTTGCTTCTGCTGATTTTGGTACTGCAGTAGTTGATGACGTAGCGCCAACATGTAATATATCTTCTCCAAATAATGGTGATACAGTTAATGGTATGTTAGCTATTGACGCTGATGCATTGGATAATGTAGCAGTGAGTAAAGTTGAATTCTATGTAAATAATAATAAAATAGGTGAAGATACTACATCACCTTACAGTTTTAATTGGAATACAAACACTGTAAATAACGGTAATTATAATCTAAAAGCAAAAGCAATAGACACATCCAATAATGAAGCAACATCTAATGAAATTACAGTTACAGTTGATAATGTTATTGACAATACACCTCCAACATGTAATATAACTTCACCTGCTAATGGTGATGATGTTAATGGAACAATTAATATTACTGCTAATGCCGGGGATAATATAGCAGTTAATAAAGTAGAATTCTATGTTGATAATAATAAAATAGGTGAAGATACTACATCACCTTATAGTTTTCAATGGGATACAACTACAGTAAGTAACGCATCTCATACCTTAAAAGTAAAAGCAATAGACACATCAGATAATGAAGGTCTATCTAATGAGATAACTGTTGCTGTAGACAATGCTCCAACTGTGGAATATAAAACTGAAACTTTCACTGGTAGTGCAAGTATATTTAATAGTCCACAAATTGATATTGATGTAACTGCAAATGGTACAATAGATTTACAATTATCAGGTAGCTCATCATCACTAAAAATGAGACTATATGATCCTAGTGGCACTTTGCTAGCTACTAATAGTTCAAGCATATCATATGATGCAAGTGAAACTGGAACATATTCAATTGTAGTCTCAATATTCAGCTTTTATGATACAGGTTTTACCTTGATAGCAACTTATCCTGTTGTTTCTACTCAAGATGAAGCTCCAGATACAATTGAAGAGTCATCAGACACTGTGGAACCTAGAGATGTTATTGTTGATGGAGATATCATTAGTGATATTATGACTATTGATACTCATGTTGATAAGAACAAAGCTATAAAATTTATTGAATTATATGTTGATGAAAATAAAGTAATGGAATTCACTGAAATACCAGAAGTTATTGAATGGGATACTACTACAGTAGATAATGGTAATCATGATATTCAAATTAAGATTACTGATGAATGGGGTAATGTTATTACTTCTACTCCATTGAATATTGTTGTAGAAAATGATATGAGTGAATAGATAATAGGTTAATGGTAAAACTAAATATATAATCTATGTTCAGTAATAATTAATAATCATAGTACATAATTATGATTGTTAAGTAAGATAATCACCCTAAACAAGTTAGCACAGTAAAGATACACTGTGTTAACTTGTTCTTTTTATTACTAATCTATATAAAATATTAAAAAATCCAGTTAGCATGTAAGTCACATTGAAATAATAAGATATCTAGATTATAATTTATCTTATAGTACTAAGACAAGGCAACCTCTTTTCTTGTCTTATAGGAAAGTCCTTGAATATAGTATATGAAATAGAAGGTAAGGTGCTAATATGATAATAATTAGAAAAATAGGTTACTATTTGATAGATTTACTTGCTGTGATAATATTTTATTTTGCGTTTATATACGAAGGAGCTAAGGACAATAGATATATGTTATTACTAACATTATTCATAGTTTATGTCATATTGTCTATTATTAAAAATAGCTTTAAAGAACATTCAAAAATAATACTGGTCATATTATGTTTAAAGATATTTTTGTTGTTGTTTATAGAAATCAATTCAAAGTTTGCAATAAATTATTTTATACATGCTGTTTATTTATTAATAATAATCGAATCAACCTCATTGCTTAGTTTCAAAAGTAGTTTGATAATTAATTCCTTGGCATTTATTATATCGTTGTACAAATTTCTTAATCTTATATCCTTTAACAATAGTATTTCTAATATATCTCAGATGTTTCTTTTCGTTCTCATTAATTCTTTGGTAATTATTATATTGGGGTTCGCTAAGTATCATCAAGAAGAAAAAAGCAAGATTGATAATATATATAAGGAATTATTGAATGCTCATTATAAATTAAAAGACTATGCTCAGAAGATTAAGGAACTTACAACAACACAAGAAAGAAATAGGATAGCTAGAGATCTGCACGATACACTTGGACATAATATGACAGGGCTTATTATGCAACTGGAAATGACAAGTTCAATGATGGATAAAGATATAGATGAGGCAAAAGTTCTTATGGAAGAATCCAAGATAACTGCAAGGGAAAGCTTGAAGAAAGTTAGAGAGATTGTAGAAACTTTTAAAGATGAAAGTAGAATGTATACTGATATAGGTGCTATCAAGGAACTTATTGATGAGTTTTCCAGCAAGACAGGTGTCAATATTAGTTTTGAAGTTAAAGGAGAGAAAATGGCTTTATCGCCAGATGTTTATATAACATTGTATCGAGTTATACAGGAATCAATGACCAATGCTGTCAGGCATGGAAAAGCTGATGAAATAAATATTGTTATTAAATATGAGAAAGATGTTATTAGATTTTCTATAATTGATAATGGTGTTGGATGTGATGATGTTTGTGAGGGGTATGGATTAAAGGGGATGAGAGAAAGAGTGGGTTTATTAGGAGGATTTATTGAGTATAGAAATGAATGTGGATTTGAAGTTATGGGGGAAATTAATAGAGGGTAGGTTTTAATTAAGGGGACTAACGGGAGTAAGCGTAGTGATAAATAGTAAGTTTTACTTGCCTTACTCCTGAAGGAACGGTCTTCGTAAAACTTACTATTTATCACAATGCGGTGTACGTATTGGTTAGTGATTAGGTCATCTTGGGTGAGATTAAGATAACGTAATTTATATATGGTTGTAAAATTAGATTGATATTTAGGTGATTAAATTTGAAAGGGATGTGGATGATGATAAGAGTATTGTTGGTGGATGATCAGGATATTTTGTTACAGGGGTTGACTATGATTTTGGGAAAAGAGGAAGATATTGAAGTAGTAGGGGGAGTAAAAAACGGAGAGGAAGCTGTAAATAGATGTAAGTTAGATAATATTGATGTGGTATTGATGGATATTAGAATGCCTGTTATGAATGGAGTAGAGGCTACAAGAGCCATAAAAGAACATGATGGGAACATTAAGATTATTGTTTTGACAACTTTTAATGATGATGAGTATATATTTGATTCTCTGAAATATGGGGCATCAGGCTATTTGTTGAAAGATGCTATGCCAAAAGAAATATCTGAGGCAATTAGATGTGTATATAATGGGGGAACATTGATAAATCCATCTGTTGCAACTAAAGTTATGGATAGATTCAAAGAAATAAGTAACAATGAACAGGAATATGAAACTGTACAGGAGGTAAATACTTTAACATCAAGAGAAAAAGATATCTGTAGTCTATTGGCAAAAGGAAAGAATAATAAAGAGATATCTGAAGAATTATTCTTGAGTCAAGGGACTGTTAAAAATCATATAACTAGTATATTGGGAAAACTTGATCTCAGGGATCGTACTCAATTGGCTATTTTTGCTATTAAGAATAAGCTATAGTTGTACTAAATAAGTTTTTTAAAATCTGAAATATTATAAATGTGCAAAAAGTCATGGATATAATGTGACAATAGATACATGGAATATTATTGGTGATGGTGTATATTAGTTGTATAGTAATTAACTAAATAGCTAAATGAGGTGTATAAAATGAAAAAGATGATTAGTGTAATAATGATGACGGTTATTGTAGTAGCAATGTTGACTGCATGTTCAACTAAAGCACTTGTAGATTATAATAATGCAGTAGTAAAAACGGATTCTGAAAAGATGGGTAAAGAATCTATGGAAATAAAGATAGATGTAGATTATAATACAGAAGGTTTATCATTAGAAAAAGTTACACAACTGAATCATTATAAGGAAATGATGTTTAATATTACTAATCAGTACGATATGACCAGGGAGAAGATTGCAACAGATATTTATATGAATTTTGGTGGAATAGGCATGGATTCTTATTTTTATAAAGATAGGGATAAGGAGTATATACAAATTCCGGTACTCAAGAAATATGTTAAGCTGGATGAAAAGAAGTTAACTACTAACAAATATGATAAGATATTTGCTAATGTATCAGATAAATGGCTAGAACTATTGGGAGAAGAAAATGTACTAAAAGGTGAAAATACAATTATTGATACAAGAGATGGGCAGGTAAAAGCAAAAGAAGTATCAATAAAGATTAGTGCTGAACAATTAAAAGATTTAAGTGAAGAGATATTTAAAAGTATAAAAGAAGGTAAAATTATTGAAGATTTTATTTTCATAACAGAAAATAGAGATAACCAAGATGATATTGATAAAAAAGAGATTATGAAAAGAATAGATGAAATTTTAGAAAGAGTGGTATTTGATAATTTTGAAGCCAAAGCTTATATTGATTTTGACGGATATCTTATAAGAGAAAAAATGACAATAGAAATGAGTATGGATGATCAGGAAAAAGGAGAACCAATGTCAATTAAAGTCTCTATTGATAAAACTAATTGGGATATAGGAAAAAAACAGGAGATTAATATTCCTAAGTTCAACGATGAAGATATTATTGAATTGGATGAGTTGAAGAATATAGATAATATAATAGGTTTATAAACCAAAGGGTAACCAAATGTATAATGATATAGAATCATAGGAATGGAGGCATATTAATATGCAATTACTTAATGTATCACATCTTAAAAAATATTTTAAAGACATAAAAGCGGTAGATGATATTTCATTTACTATAGAAAAAGGTGAAATATTAGGATTACTTGGACCTAATGGAGCAGGAAAATCAACAACTATCTCCATGCTTTCAACATTGATAAAACCTGATGATGGTGTCATAACATACAAAGGTAAAGATATAGTAAAAAGTCCACAAGCCATTCAAGGAAGTCTAGGTTATGTGCCTCAAGAAATAGCTCTTTATCCAAACCTTACAGGTAGGGAGAATCTTGAGTTCTGGGGAAGAGCTTATGGATTGAAAGGTAAGAAACTGAACAAGCAGATGAAGAAAGTCTCTGGAATTATTGGTATAACAGATAGATTGAAAGATAAAGTAAGTCAATATTCTGGTGGAATGCAGAGAAGACTTAACATTGGAGCAGCTCTTTTGCATGAACCTGAATTAATCATCATGGACGAACCAACTGTAGGTATAGACCCACAATCAAGAAAACATATTCTTGATACTGTTCTAGAGCTTAATAAAGAGGGAATGACAGTAATATACACAAGTCATTATATGGAAGAAGTAGAGTATATCTGTAACAAAGTATGTATTATGGATAATGGTAAAATTATTGCCAATGGTACCAAGAAAGATTTGGTCAATCTAATTGATGATAAAAAAAGAATTCTTATAAAAGTGGATAATGTCAATGATGTATTATTAAAGGATATAGGTAATATTCAAGAAGTAACAGATGTCAGCAGTGAAGAAAATACAGTTATTGTTACTGTCAGTAATGGGAAAGCAACATTTAAAAGAATTATTGAAGTGTTGAATAATACAGAAATTGGTATCCGTTCTATTGATATTAATGAACCTAACTTAGAGACTGTATTTTTACACTTGACAGGTAAGGCACTTAGAGATTAGAAAGGGTGGGGCTAATTGAAACTTAGACATATCATAGTCAAAGATGTAAAAAAGATTATTTACGATAAAAAGTTATTAGCTATTATCCTTTTAATGCCTATTGTACTTATGACTATATTAGGTTTTTCTCTTAACAATATGTTTGGGGATGGGGGAACTTCTATAGGCAACATTAATGTAGCCATTGTTAAAAATTATGATGCCTTAGAGGATATGGCAAGATTTGAAGAAACTGTGAATAAAAGTTTTTTTACTAAAGATTTGGATGAAAAAAGTAGAGAGAGTCTATTATCAATTGTAAAAGATTATAACATAGAAAATATATTTTTTGAGTTTCTTGATTCAGACAACATACAAGAAGTAATGACTTATACTGTACAGGATGAAGAGAAAGCAAGAGAAATGTTAGAATCCAAGGAAGTGACTGCTGTTGTTATTTTACCAGAAAACTATATTTATAACACTTACATGAATTATGCTTTACCTGTAAGAAATATAGTGGATGTAAAAATTCTTAAACATACTGATAATAGCATAAAAGGAAGTATTGTAGAAGCTGTCATTGATGGTTTTATGGGAACAATGAATAATTATTCTCTTGATAAAGAAGTGTTTATCAATAAGATTCAGGAATACAGTGATTTGGAGTCGGCATTTGAAGGAATTCCTTATTTGATGGAAGAGTTAACTGAGAATGTTCAGAAGAACCTTGATATTAAAGATATAGATGTTGAAGGAAAGAAAAATTTGTCTAGCTTCCAGTATTATGCTGTAGCTATGATGGCTATGTTTATTCTTTATAGTGCCAGCAATGGTGGTAGATTGTTATTGGAAGAAAAAGAGAATATAACATATCAGAGAAATAGAGTTGCTGGAGTACCACTTAGTAAGATAATGATAAGTAATTTTTTTATGATATGTATAGTTGCTATCTTACAGTCAGTTGTTATGATTCTCTATTCAAGTATCGTGCTGAAAATAAACTGGGGAGATATAGGGCTTGTCTTGTTAAGTATACTAAGCAGTGGTCTGGCTATTGGTGGTCTGGGAATATTCATATCTGTTATAACATTGATAGTGGGCAATTATAAATTCGCTAATGTATTCGAACTTGGAATAATACAATTTATGGCATTGATAGGTGGTAGTTTCGTACCAATAGAGACTTTACCAAGTTTTATGAACAAGTTATCATATTTTTCTACCAGCGGGGTTGCCATAAAAATATATACTGGCATAATGAGAAACAACAGCTTGGCTGATATGTGGAATTATTATGCGATATTAATAGGTACTGGAGTAGGGTTTATTATGGTCTCTGCTATTATGGTTAAGTTACGAAGGGAGGCTATATAAATGTTTGCAGTACTGAAAGTCAAAATTTTAGGATATAAGAATCAGTTACCTCTTCTTCTTAGTTTTGTTGCTATGATGCTAATATTCACTTATATATTTGGTGCATCTTTTTCCTCAAAAAGTGTTAAGCCAACGGTGTATATTGTGGATAAAGCAGAGAACAATGTAAGTGAACTGTTGATAACTAAATTACAAGAGAGTAAAGCTATAAAATTAAAAGAAGCGGGCTATGATGAAGCAGTAGAAAGCGTAGAAAGGTCAAAAGGGATTGGGGCTATTGTTGTAGAACAAGGTACAGAGGGTATAAAACTATCATTAATGAGTATAAATGAGACCAGAGATACAATGATGTTAAAAAGCTTACTTTCTGGGATATCAAGTGTATTCCGAAATGATATGAAACTTGCAGATATAACATATAATTTTCTTGATAAGACAGGAATAGCTGTAGAAAAAAATATGATTCAAAAAGATATTATGAAAGAAATTGGAGAGTTAAGAGATAAGAAGACATTTTATAAAACCAGTTCAGAATTTATTGATACTGATTTGTATGGTTATGATAACCTCAAGCAGGCTTTAGCAGGTTTTGCATTGTTCTTTTCAATGTTCTTGGTATTTTTCGGTATAGGCAATATAGTTGATGAGAAAAAGCATTATGTATGGCAGCGACAGCTGGTATCTCCAATAAAAAATATTTCTATATTATCAGGAAATGTTATTGCAACATTTATAGCTGGTTTTGTCAATATATTGGTTATGGTGTATGGAGGCAAATACCTGTTTCATATAGATTGGGGAAAAAGCGATATTGGAGTACTTTTACTATTAGGAGCTTTTATATTTACGATTACATGTCTTGGACTGTTTATATCTTCATTCTTCAAGACTGGACAGCAATTGTCAGCTATAGTGCCAGTAATTACTGTTAGTACATCAATGCTAGGTGGTTGTATGTGGCCATTAGAAATAATACAATCAAAAACATTGTTGTTCATTGCTAATCTTACACCGCAAAAATGGGCTTTGGAAGGCATAAAAGACATGATAATGTATGGGCATGGCATAGAATCTATAGTCACACCTGTATTAGTATTATTACTGATGGGAATCATATATCTGGCATTGGGTATCAGATTTATTAATGTCAGTAAATAAATATAATAGTGCTATGTGGTTTTTGAGATATAAGTACTTTTTCTGACCGACATGCAAGAATTTAACTTTGCCTAACTATTCAAGTTGGTATATAATATACTAAAAATAGTTGATTGCAGTTAATATACAATACTGTAGCATAGTGGGCAAAGGAGGATATAATGAAACTAATATCTTGGAATGTTAATGGTATAAGAGCCTGTATTAAAAAAGGCTTTTTAGATTTTTTTAATGAGGTAGATGCGGATGTTATGTGTTTACAAGAAACCAAAATATCTGAAGGACAAATTGAGTTGGATCTAGACGGATATCATCAATATTTTAATTATGCAGAGAAAAAAGGCTATTCAGGAACAGCTATATTCTCTAAGATGGAACCTATATCTGTTAAAAATGGAATAGGTATTGAAGAACATGACCAAGAAGGCCGAGTTATAACTGCTGAATACGATAACTTTTACTTAGTAAATGTCTACACACCTAATTCTAAAAGAGGACTGCTTAGACTTGATTATAGAATGCATTGGGAAGATGATTTCAGAGACTATGTTAATGAACTTGATAAGATTAAGCCTGTTGTAATTTGTGGCGATTTGAATGTAGCCCATAAAGAAATTGATATAAAGAATCCAAAATCCAATAAAAAGAATGCAGGGTTTACTAATGAAGAGAGAACTAAGCTGACTAATCTGCTAGATTCTGGCTTCGTAGATTCATATAGGTTCTTCTATCCAGATAAAGAAGGGGCTTACAGCTGGTGGTCATATATGTTTAACGCTAGGCAGAATAATGTAGGATGGCGTTTAGATTACTTCAATGTTTCTAAAAAATTGGAAGAGAAGTTGAAGGGTGCAGATATCCTGTCTGATGTATTAGGCTCAGATCATTGTCCTGTTCAGTTAGAACTTGATATTGAAGTAAATGAATCTATGAATAATAATTCTTCTGAAAAACAATTAGAATTAGATATTGTATAAAGAATTATTAAATATCCGTGAAAATAATATCTAAAATTAATATAGGTAAATATATTAAATATAACTAATCATTAATTAACATAGTTATACTAATATATTTACCTTGTTTTTGTTGGAGTTATATAATACTGTAAGATTGTTTATATAAAGTTTTGTAAAATAATTTATTTGAATATATTAACTTAATTTTGCATATCAGGTATTTTAACAGTATTGTTTTTTGACTTAGCATCTTGACTGTTTTTAATTAAAGTACAACCATGACCCATGGGACAAATCTGGCACCAGCTTCTTGGTTTGAAGACAATACCAATAACAATACCTACTATGAATGACATCAACATGAATCTATAGAACACTTTGGCTATTACAAAAAAATGGAACCCATGATTGACAATAGCATAAGTTAGAACAATACTAAAAACAGAAAGCATTATCGTCAAAATGGTATTTTTCGCTTTGTTGGTTCTTAACCATTTTGGAAAGGTATGACCAAGAGATATCTTTCTAAGGAACTTTCCTAGAAAAGAACCTCTTGGACAGTATTTTGAACAATGAATCTTACCTCTGCCTCTTATAGCATGATATATAGGGGCACCCATACAAACAATTCCTAGAATGCCGAATCTAATATCAATTATTCCTAATATGAAAAAGCTTATAATAATTATATAACTCCATCCCTGATGACTTTTTCCAGTTTCTTTTTTCATTATTTATTTCTCCTTCTTTTAACCATATCTATATATTATTATATTCAAATATATAGATATGTCAACAGAATTTATCCAAAAATTTAATTTGTTAATTTGGAATTATGTGGATATAATATAGGAAATTATCGGAAAAATATATTGATTTAAGTAATAATTTACTATTATATATCTTTTAATAAAGTTGAAGATGTTGTAAAATTATGCTAAAATAATACTAACTATAATGAATTATGCCTAATCATAATAGTATATTAAGACTAGGTTAGGGGCGGTTATATGTGTAATAAATTAAAGTCTAACTTAGATTTTAAAATTATTATTAGAAGTTTTATAATAATTTTTACTGTATTTAGTATATCTTCTATTTTTGTTTATCAGCAAACCACCAAGAAGTTTCACACTAATACGACAAAACAAATATGTCTAAAATCCCAGCTTGTTAATAAAGATATCACCAATATATTTGAAAATAAAAAAATAATATCAGATATCATTGAGGCAGATGAAGATATTAATAATTATTTGATGGAAGTTAAAGATAGAAAAGATATTACAACAAATATTTTATATCCAAAATTCATAAAAAATTTTAAACATATAATGGAATCATATGATGATATATATACAATTTGGGTTGCCAATGAACAAGCTAACTTTTATATAGATACTATTGGAAAATCCAATATCAGCGATTATGATATCTATAAAAGACCTTGGAGAGAACAAGCTGCCGGTTCCGATGAAGTTATATTAACAGATCCTTATATAGAATATGGTACTTCCATAAAGGTTATATCTATTATTAAAGCATTGAAACAAGATAATAGAATAATTGGTTATGTTGGCATAGATATCAAATTAGATAACATATTCACTATAATGGAAGATTACATTGTAGGGGAAAAAGGGATGAATTTCTTAATAAATAAGGATTATGAATTCATATATTCATATGTAGGAGAAAATGATGAAGATATAGTATTTAAGAATAAATTGATAGAACGTGTTAAAACACTTGATAAAGATTATAGAGATTATAGGAAGATTACATACAAAAAAAATAAATATTTTATTTATCACAATGAAATTGATCTTAATGGATGGAGAATAATACAATTAATCCCTGAAAATGATATTGATCAAGATATAAATGATTTTTTGAAAATCATGTTGATTATATTTAGTATTGCGGCTATATCTTTATTAATAATAATTATTATTGAAGGAATAATGTATAAACTACGTGAAAACCGATTGAAGATACAAGCTAGAACAGATTCTTTGACAGGATCAATCAATAGAAGTTATTTTATGGAACTTGCAAAACATGAATTTTGTCTTGCTAAAAAAGAAGATAGAAAGTTCAATCTTCTAATGATAGATATTGATTATTTCAAAAGTGTGAATGATAATTATGGACATCATATAGGGGACGTTGTATTAGAAAATATGGCACGACTAAGTGTTAGACTATTAGGTAATAATGCCATATTTGGACGAGTTGGAGGAGAAGAATTTGCAGCCATCATAATGGATATAGATGAAAAGGAAGCTTTTGTAGCTGCTGAAGATCTTAGAACTAAGATTTCCAATATGGATATAAATACTGACAAAGGTAATATAAGTATTAATGTAAGTATAGGATTAACCAGTATGAAAAATAGTGATATACAGCTTAAAGGAATTCTAAAAAGGGCTGATGAAGCTATGTATGAAGCCAAGAAAAGTGGTAGGAACAAAGTTAAAATCAAATAAGTAATTAGCAAGGCTTTCTATGAATTCCTTAGATTTGTTAAAATGATAAGCTTCATTTTCTTATCGACATGGATATATTTTGTATGATACAATAATCTAATACAGTAAATACTAACAAAATGAAAGGTGATGTTATATGGTAAGCATTAAAGATGTTGCCAAAAAAGCAAATGTATCCATATCATCTGTATCTAATGCACTAAATGGTAGAGCAAATGTAAGTGAGAAAACTAGAAAAAGAATTATTGAAATAGCCAAAGAAATGAACTATTATCCTAATACGATGGCTAGAAATCTTAAGGTGAAAAGAACAAAAACAGTAGCTCTTTGTTTTAGTCAATTTGATAGAAATTTCTATTTTGAAATCATAAAAGGAATTAATGATTGTGTTGTACACAATGGATATGATTTAATTATATGTGCTCATCATTCCATAGAAAAATTTCTGAGAAATGGTTTTATTGATGGTGCTATGGTATTAGATAAAAATGTAACAGATGAATTAATACTATCTACAGCAAGTGAAGAACTACCAATTGTTCTGTTTGATAGAGAGCTTGAAGGAGAAAACATTTACTCTGTAGTTGTAGATAATTACTTAGCTATGGAGGATTTGATTAATGGATTAATTAAAAAAGGATACACTAATTATTCATTCGTTGGTGGTGTTGAGCATACTCAGGATAATATTGAGCGTTTTAAAGGACTGAAGGATACCCTCGAAAAAAGTAATATAGAGTTTATATCAAAAAATTATTATCATGGTGATTTTACTGAAAAAAGCGGTTATCAAGCTGCAAAACTCATGATTATCAGTAACGATATTTCAGAAGTAATTGTATGTGCGAATGATAATATGGCTATAGGTGTAATGAAAGCTTTTAAAGAAGCAGGAATTAGAATTCCAGAAGATGTAAGCGTAATAGGCTTTGATGATATTGAATTAGCGAGTTACCTTGAACCACACCTAACTACAATTTCAACTCCGAAATACGAATGGGGAATGTATGCAGCTAGTATATTATTTCAAGTTCTTGATGAAGAGAAAACAAATATTAAGCCTAATAAAATAAAAGCCAATATAAAATGGAGAAATTCCAGTAGGTAAAATTTTTTACTCGTTTTTATAAAACGTTTTATTAAAATAAAATTATAAACACAGATAAATTATTAAAAGTCATGTAATTATAACAAAAATAAAGCTATATTATAAGTTTTAATATAAAAAATTAACAAAAAATAATTGACATCAATAATAATTCGTGATATTATTTTGTTGTTATTAATAAAACGTTTTATAAGGAGGAAAAATATTGAAGAAAATTAGATTGCTATTAGTATTGGTATTGGTATTATCCACAATGGTTGTAGGGTGTAAATCATCAGAAAAAGAGAGCACAACATCAAAAAAAGATGATGTGAATATTACATTATTCCAATCAAAAGTTGAGATAACAGAGCAGTTAGAAAAATTAGCGAAAGAATATAGTGAGATGACAGACGGAGTAACATTAGAAGTATGGGGAGCACCTGGTGGAGGCTATCATACTCAATTACAAGCGAAATTAATTAATGGACAAGGTCCAACAATTATGTCAGCTATTGGTAAAGATGCTGAAGTAATCAGCGATTATCTATATGATTTATCAAATGAAGATTTTGTGAAGTACATAGCTCCAGGAACAGCTGTTATGAATGGTGAAAAACTTATAGGTGTACCTTATGGAGTAGAAGGATATGGTTTCGTTTATAATAGCTCTTTAGTTAATCCGGATGAAGTAACTGACTTGACTTCATTTGAAACAAAATTAAATGAATTGAAAGATTCAGGTGTTCAACCAATAAGTTTATCAAGTGAGTCATATTTCTTGATAGGTCATATTTTAAATATACCTTTTGCATTACAAGACGATCCAGCAGCATTTGTTGATGGGTTAAACAATAAAACAAAGACTATGAGTGGAGATCCATTATTTGAAGAATGGGCTAAATTCATGGAGGTAATTAGAAAAGATGGTACAAAACCTTTAGAAATTAAATATGATGTTCAAACTGGTGATTTTGCTACAGGAAAAACAGCTATGATTCATCAAGGTAACTGGTGTTATGGTATGTTCAAAGATTATGATGTGAACTTTGATATGAGTATACTTCCAATGCCAGTAAACGGTAATGATAAAATCAGTGTTGGTATACCTAATGCCTGGGCTATCAATGCAGGTGCTTCTGAAGAGGAAATAAAAGCTGCCATTGATTTCTTTAATTGGTTATTTACAAGCGAAAGAGGTCAAGAGTACATTATAGATGAATTTGGATTCATCCCAGCAATGACAAACATGAAAACAGAATCATTAGATCCATTAGGAAAAACAATTGCAGAATATACAGCTGATGGAAAGACATTGCCATGGGTATTCAAGAGTTGGCCATCAGGTATAGTAAAGAATGATTTCTTATCAGTAGCTCAAAAATTCTTTGCTGATGAAAACATGAATGGTTCAGACTTATTAGTAGAATTAGACAAGGCATGGGCTAATGCAACAAAATAAAAATATAAATAAAAGATGAAACTAATTTTGGTTGAGAGAACTATTATCATATAGTTTTTTCAACCATTATGATATGTATTTATACGACTAAAAGGAGGCAGCTATGAAAAAAAAGAATAGAAATAAGATTTGGTTTGCTATTTTTACTTTTCCAACTATATTCATTTTTTTTACTGTTGTAATTATACCATTTCTAATGGGTATCTATTATTCATTCTTTCAATGGGATGGAATACCTGTACACCCTAAGAAATTTATAGGATTAGGTAATTACATAAATATGTTTTCGGATACAAGATATATTAATTCAATCTTATTGACTTTAAAATATACTTTAATCGCAGCAGTGTTAATCAATATTTTAGGATTGGCATTTGCATTATTAGTTACTACAAAATTGAAAATAAGAAATGGTCTTAGAACAATGTTCTTTGTACCAAACCTAATTGGTGGACTTATTCTCGGATTTATATGGCAATTCATCTTTATGAAAGTATTTGTTGGGCTAGGTGAATCAACAGGATTCCATGATATTTTTTTCAATTGGATATTAGATGAAAAATTCGCTTTACTAGCTATAGCGGTTGTAAGTACATGGCAAATGGCAGGTTATATAATGATTATCTACATAACTGGAATACAAAGTATACCAGGAGAATTATTGGAAGCAGCAAAAGTTGATGGAGCAGGCTATTTCAGCAGGTTAAAAAATATTATGTTCCCATTAATAGCGCCATCATTTACTATCAGTCTATTTTTAAGTTTATCAAATTCATTCAAGATATATGATGTCAACCTTTCTTTAACTGAAGGAGGACCATATAATTCAACTGAAATGTTTGCTATGAATGTATATAATGAGATTTTTGGTTATAGAAATTTTGGATACGGACAGTCAAAAGCGATAATGTTCTTCTTATTTGTAGCTTTGATTACATTGATTCAAGTATACTTTAGCAAAAGAAGAGAGGTTGAGATGTAATGGAAAATAAATTATTTAAAAGAACGAAAAAAATAATAATAGAATTATTGGCATTACTTATAGGTATAATTTATTTGCTTCCCATATATGTTATTGTAGTTAACTCATTTAAAAATCGTGCCCAGATGTATGATAATGTATTGTCCCTACCAAAAAAATTGGATTTCCAATTCTATAAGATTGCTATGGAAAAAATGAATTTTTCTAATGCATTCATGAACTCGGCAATCATTGCAGTGATAAGTATAACACTAATTGTAATCTTATCATCTATGACCGCATGGATGTTGGTTAGGACAAAACATGTAATAAGCAAGATTGTATTTTTCTTATTCATAGCTACCATGTTGATTCCGTTTCAATCAATCATGATGCCATTAATGCAGTTCATGGGATCTATATCAAGAAATACAATTTTCCCAATGATTAATACCCGATTTGGACTTGTCTATATGTATATAGGATTCGGAGCCAGTATGGCAGTATTTCTTTTTCATGGATTCGTCAAAGGAATACCTGCATCACTAGAGGAAGCAGCAACAATTGATGGATGTAATAAATGGAAGATATTCTGGAAAATAATATTCCCAATATTAAAACCTACTACTGTAACGGTAATGATATTGGATTTAAGATGGATATGGAACGATTTCTTATTACCTTCATTAGCATTATCCAGTAAGTCACTTAGAACGATTCCGCTGTCAACATTCTATTTCTTTGGAGAGTTTACAATTGAATGGAACTTAGCTATAGCAGGATTAGTATTGACTGTAATACCTGTAATTATATTCTACATATTTGCACAAAAATATATTATACAAGGTGTAACGGCTGGAGCAGTAAAATAGATAGATAGGATGTGGACATAAATGAGCAGTATCAATTTATGGGGATATACAGAAAAATATTTCCAGAAGGAAAAATATCCCCTAAATGAAACTTTATTTGCACTGGGAAATGGTTATATTGGGACTAGAGGAAGTTTTGAAGAAAAATCTGATTTCGGTGGGTATGATGGAACCTTCATAAATGGTTTTTATGATTATTATGATTTATCATATGGTGAAAAATATAATGGATATCCAGACAGAAGTCATGCAATGTTAAATGTAACTAATGGAAAAAAAATTGAAATATATATTAATGATGAAAGATTCAGTCTAGAAAATGGTACTATTAAAGACTATGTTAGAGAAATAGATTTCAAGAAAGGTATACTCACCAGGAGAGTAACATGGATATCAGAAAAAGGTGATGAGATTCTATATGAGAGTGAAAGATTAGTAAGCTTTTATGAGAAACATCTTATGATATCAAAGATTAGAATAACCCCTTTGAATTTTGATGGTGATATAAGGGTTGTTTCATACCTTGAAGGAGATGTCAAGAACATTACTAAAGAGAATGATCCAAGAATCGGTGTTGAATTTCAAGGTGATGAACTAAAGGTTTTAGAGTGTAAGATAGATAATAATAGAGGAGAAATAATTTCTAGAACAAAATCCTCTAATTTGGGTTTAATATGTTTAATGGCAAATAATATCAAGTGTGATGACCAGTACGATTCATTTTATGAACAAAATGATAAAAGTGTAAGTCATGTGTTCAATATAAAAGCAGAAAAAAACAAGGTAATAGAACTTGAAAAATATATTGTATATAAATCCTATGAAAATGAGTTGAACGATAATCTATACTCAGAGGTAATAGGCATAATAGAAGAAGCTTTTATAAAAAAATATGATTTCTATAAACAAAAGCAAAAAGAATTTATAGAAAATTTCTGGTTTAATACTGATATTCTTATAGATGGAGATGATGCTACTCAACAAGGTATCAGATTCAATATGTTTCATTTACTTCAATCTGTTGGCAGAGATTCATTAACTAATATTTCAGCAAAAGGGCTTACAGGAGAGGGGTATGAAGGACATTATTTCTGGGATACAGAGATATATATACTTCCGTTTTTTCTATATACCAACCCTGATATTGCTAAGCAATTAGTGAATTATAGATATAATCTACTAGATTCAGCTAGAAAAAGAGCCAAAGAGATGCAGTATAAAAAGGGAGCATTATATCCTTGGAGAACCATAAACGGTGAAGAGTGTTCTGCATATTTTCCGGCAGGTACAGCACAATATCATATAAATGGTGATATAGCATACACAGTTTGTAAGTATGTAGAAGCCACTAATGATGAAGAGTTCATGGTTGAAAAAGGAGCTGAAATACTCATTGAGACAGCAAGACTATGGCTTGAAATAGGTCATTTCAATAGTAAAGGGGAATTCCATATCTGTTGTGTAACAGGTCCTGATGAATATACAGCTATAGTAAATAATAATGTATATACTAACTTGATGGCAGCAAATAACTTACATAATGCATATAAAGTAGCTATGCTACTACAAAAAAAATATCCAGCACAATATAAGAAGCTGGTAGATAAAATAAATATTGAAGAATCGGAAATAGATAATTTTGAAGTGGCTGCAAACGAAATGTATGTACCATATGATGAACATAGAAAATTATATCCCCAAGATGATAGCTTTTTTGATAAACCTAAATGGGATTTTATAGATAGTGAGGATAAGCATCCTTTATTAATGCATTACCATCCTCTTAATATATATAGAGCACAGGTTTGTAAACAAGCAGACCTAATACTTGCAGAATTTTTACTAGGTGGTTATTTTGATAGAGAACAGAAAATGAGAGATTACGATTATTATGAAAAGATAACTACTCATGACTCTTCATTATCTACATGTATATTCAGTATAATGGCTAATGAACTAGGGTTGTACGACAAGGCGTATGATTACTTTGGTGATTCAGTGCGGACAGATATTGATAATTTACATAATAACACTTCTGCTGGTATCCATACTGCTAATATGGCAGGGGCTTGGATGTCGATAATATATGGTTTTGCAGGTATGCGAGTAGAAGATGGGGTACTTAGATTTTCACCTCATCTACCTAATCAATGGAATAGTTATAGATTCAGGGTTTCTTTCCAAGGAAGGATAATAGAAGTTTGTGTCACTAAGGATAATACTGAATTTAAAATACTTCACGGTGAACCTATAATGATATATAATGAAGAAAAATCAATTAAGGTGGTATAGAATTGATATCTTAATTGTTAGTCATTGATAAGGAGACATGCATATGAAAGATTTAACGTTTTATGGAACCAGTGCTGCGGAAGGGATACCAAGTCCTTTCTGTGACTGTTATTTATGTAGAAATGCCAGAGAAAAAGGTGGTAAAGAAGTTAGAAAACGTTCTATGTTCAGGATAAATGAGGAAATAACATTAGACCTAGGAGCAGATTCTTTTGTTCAAGCTATAATGTATGGTGATTTTATTAATCTGGAACATGTTTTAGTTACTCATACACACGAAGACCATTTTGCTTATATGATGATGAATGTAAGAAATATGGCTACTCATAGAATTGATAGACCTCTGAATTATTATATGACCGATAAAGCTTATGATATATTGGAATTCTATAGAAAAAGCAAACCCATACTAAAGGGTTGTGTAAATGAATTAATAGAAAGAAATATTATAGCTTTTCATAGATTGGAATTTAATAACACATATACCATAAGTAATATAGAGGTAACCCCATTAAAAGGGAACCATTATGGAAATATGCAGGAAAATAGTGCTAATTATATTGTGAAACTTCCTAATGGCAAAATATTATTTTATGGGCTTGATACAGGTTATTATCTAGATGAAACATTTGAAGTTCTGAAGAAATATCATATTGATTATTATATTAGTGAATGTACATTTGGTACTGCAAAAGGCAGAGGATTAAAACCTGATGGACATTTGGACGTAGAAAGCTGCAAATTAGTTTTCAAGAAGCTATTAGAGCAACATACCATTGATGAAGATACTAAGATATATCTGACACATATTAATCATTGCCACTTGTCCACTCATGAAGATTTAGTAGAAATATTTAATAATACTGATTTACCATGTGAAATTAATGTTGCATACGATGGTATGTCAATAAAAGAATAACGTAGGCTAAAATTTGACGAATACATAGAAAGAAGATGAAAAATTGTTTAAATATGATTTGCATATTCATACCAGTGAAACAAGTTCTTGTGCAAGAGTTTCTGCTTCTGATATGATAAAAATATATAAAAGTGAAGGATATCAAGGAGTTGTTATTACTGACCACTTCAAGAAATTCTTTTTTAAAAACAGTGAAGGTAATACTTGGGAAGAAAAAGTTGATGATTTTCTAAAAGGATATAGAGCTGCAAAAGAAGAAGGTAAGAAACAATCAATGGATGTTCTCTTAGGTATGGAAATAGCTTTTATGGAATATGATGAACCAGGAAATGATTATTTAGTTTATGGTATTACGGAAAAAATACTTAAAGAAATGCCTAATCTTTTAGAACTAGGAATAGAGGGACTTAGTGAGTTTTGTCGTGAAAATGGATTACTGTTATATCAAGCTCATCCCCTAAGGAAAAATTGTAGATTGGTTGATATTAATCTTTTGGATGGAGTGGAAGTACATAATGGTAATCCTAGACATGATTCCCATAATGATGAGATACAAAAGATTGCTGAAGAAAATAATCTAAAAATGACATCAGGTTCTGATTATCATGAATTGGGTGATGAAAGTAATGGAGGGATTATTACTCCAAAACGTATTAGGACAAATGAAGATTTGCTAAGAGTGTTAAGAAATAGTGAATATGAGTTATACTATTAATATTATTATATAAAAATTGATAATAACTTTACTCGTAATTTGACAATATAAATGTGGTGTGATAAACTTCTTGTAGGTCTATTGTAATAGATTTAATTAGGAGGCAATAATAATGAATGAACAATATAAATTATTTGATGCGGAATACAAATTCATGTTAATAATATGGGAGAATGAGCCTATTAATTCAACTCAATTAGTTAAACTTTGTAATGAAGAGCTTGGTTGGAAAAAATCTACCACGTATACGGTACTAAAAAAATTGCAAAATCGTAATATATTGCAAAATGAAAAGGCAATTGTAACTTCGTTGGTTAAATTTAATGAAGTAAGAAAATATGAAAGTGAACAACTTTTGGATAAAGCATTCAATAGTTCTTTGCCAAAGTTTTTAGCAACCTTTCTCAATGACAAGAAAATTACAGATGAAGAGGCAGAAGAATTAAAGCGTATCATTGATGAGAGTAGGGGTTAACATACTATGGGAACTATAAAAGATATTTTTTTGTTTGTCCTTAATATGAGTTTAACAGCAACTTTTGTTGCTGTTATTGTTATATCCATAAGGTTATTATTATTAAAGAGATTGCCAAAGTTCTATGTATGCTTTTTGTGGTGGATTTTATTATTTAGATTAATCAGTCCTGTTTCAATGACAAATAATTTTAGCTTAATGAATATAGCTAAGCCAGCAATGGAAGAAGATATATCAATTAGTTACTTACATGATAATATCTCAACAATGCCATTAACAAAAATGGTATTCCACTCAGATATTAGTTATGACTCAATCACACCAGATAGTCATATAATAGATAACGCAGATATTGATTGGAATTTTAATATAATACTTATAGCGAGTATCGTTTGGTTATTAGGTATAGTGGTTTTGGTTGTGTATAATATGATTTCATATATAAAAACATTATCACATATTCGTACAGCAACTATTTGTAGAGTACCAATCATAAATGATATAAAGAAAGTACTTAAGATAAAGAGAGATATAAAAATATATGAAACTGATATGATTGATAGTCCTTTTGTATGTGGTATCCTGACTCCGAGAATATATATACCAGTAAGTATTGATGAATGTCAGTTTCCATATATTTTGACACATGAATGTGTACATATTAAACGAAAAGATTATATAATAAAACCTTTTTCATATCTATTACTTATTATGCACTGGTTTAATCCATTAGTGTGGGTAGCAATAAAACTATTTAATCAAGATATTGAAATGGCATGTGATGAAAAAGTTATTAGTATATCAGGTGAAAATACCATAAAGGAATATTCTCATACCTTACTTTCCTTTGGTATCAAAAAAAAGGTGGCTTTTTTTGGCTTATATCCATCTTTTGGTAAGAGTCATTTGGTGGTGAGAATCAATCATATATTAAAATTTAGGAAGCGGTCAATATCTGAGAAAATCTTAGTAACTATGTTTGTAGTTGGAATAGGATTTTGTCTTATAACGAATCCTTCAATGAGTCAAGCTAAAAAAATTACACAAGACTGGAAGGGTAGTTATACTCAATGGAGTGATATCTACGAAGATTATTTCTACAAAGGTTCCAAGATAGAAGCATTAGAAGTTAAAGAACCTAAATATGATAATCCAGTAAGTATGAAAGTCATTTCAAAAGATTATGATGTAGATAATCATGTAGGTATTGATATACTAGCATATGAAGGGGAAATGATAACAGCTGTAGAAAGTGGACGAGTATCATTTGTTGGTGAAGCAGGAAGTTTTAAATGTTTGATAAAGATTGACCATGGTAACGGTTATGAGACTTGGTATGGAAATTGTAAGGAGGTAAAAGTTAAAGAAACTGAAGAAATTGTTAAGGGGGAACCAATCGCGGTAATTGGTAGTGAAGGAACGGGTCCTCATTTGCATTTTTCTATTATACATAAAGGGGAATTCCTTAATCCAAAAGAATATATGGATGTTGAATTCCAATAAAAAATATATAAATATAATTTGTTGACAAGAAAGGTCTATTGTAGTAAACTTATTCTAGGTTTATTGCAATAGACTTTTTTATTAACAAGAAATACTTATGTAACTATGACTAACAAAAAGTTTTGAGGAGGAGCAATGAGAAATAGAATATTTATAATAACCATGTTTTTATTAATGGTATTTCAGATTAAGTTAAATGCACAAGGAAGTAATTGGCCAATTAAAGATAAGGCTTTTGGAGAAAATGTTTTATATGGACCAGAAGATAAGGTTTATAACAAATACTTGAAAAAGGATGAGAAGTTTTTACAATATGCTATCGTTGGAGATGAGAATTCTGAGATAATAGCTGTTGAATCAGGTGTTGTTGAATATGTAAAACCTGTATTTAATCCTAATTTTTATACTAGTTACCAATATGATACTCTAAAAGAAGGTATTAAAATCATGGAAAAACACAATATTGACAATAAGTTCTTGACCATGGGAATATGTGTCAACATTGGTTCGGGTGTAAAAGTATATTATACAGGTATTGAACCAGGAACAGAGAAAATTAAAAAAGGCGATAAAATACAAGTTGGTGATTTATTAGGAAAGATGGGACATTCTTCAAAAGAGATAGAAAAATGCAGCCTCATTATTTCTTATGAATCAAAAAATAAATTAATTAAACCTATGATGAATAATAAAAATAACAAGGTAAATAACATATTGAAAGAGAAAGATTACAGAAACCATAAAATATCAATTGAGGATCAGCATAAAGCTTTTCAAATATTTAAAGATTCATTGTACGAAGGTCATCCTGCATTAACAGCATATGTAGATAGAGACACATTAGAAAAGAGTTTTGATAAAGTTGAAAGTAAGCTGGTAAAACCAATGACAGCCAATGAGTTTTTTGTCATTCTTAATGATATAATTCATTTAATTAGCGATAATCATACTTATATAACAAAGACTTATTTAGCTGATGATACCAAGTTATACAATAAGCCTTATGATTTTCCAATTCAATTGGGTGTTGTTAATGGGAAATGTTATGTTCTTAAAGAGTATATAGATATTGATAATCTACATGTAGGTGATCAGGTTACTGCCATTAATGAAAGGTCTATAGACAAGATTATAAATGACTTGAAAAAGGCTACCGGTAAAGGTGATGGGCTGATTCAAACTTTTAGTGAAAGATATCTGTTAACAGAGTCAAAAGCTTATGGTAGTGGATTTGAAACTCTATATGATATAGTGTATATGCCTAATGCTGGAGAACATTTGGATATGACCCTTGCTAATGGTAAAAAAATTCAATGGGTATTGAAAAAAGAAAACATTATTAAGAATACAGGAAAAAGAAAATGGATACCTTGGGAAAGCAAAATGTTAACAAATAATATCCTTTACCTAAGAATAAATGGAATGAGTTTAGATGATAGAGTTTTATCAGATATTGAAAAACTTTTATTAACTACAGAAGCACAAAATTTAATATTGGATATACGTAAAAATCCAGGAGGAGAAGCCAAAAATATTCAAAGATTATTTTCACTTTTTGCAAAAGAAGAATTCTCCGTAGACAAGCGTTTTGAAGTAAAAAGCAATGGTAAATACGATTTTTTTGAGTACGCAGAAAATATGATTCCTGATAGCAGTAAATTTCCCCAATATATATATGATAAAGATAAAGATTGTTATTACTTAGATGGGGAAACTTCAGATAATGGATTCAAGACCTATAAACCAAATGCTGAGGGCATTTATGAAGGTAATGTTTATGTGCTTACTTCTGAGTTTACTGGGTCTGCGGCTTCATCATTTGCCAGTCTTTTTCATGAAAAAAGAAGAGGAACAATCATTGGAAAAGAAGGTGCTGGAGGATATCATATGATGTGTGGTCTTGAGTTTGCATATGTAGTCCTACCTAACACAGGATTACAGCTAAGGATACCTCTTGTTAAGACAATAAGTGCTAATCAGGCAAAGGATATACCTTACGGAAGAGGGGTAATACCTGATATATCTGTGTCAATAAGCATTGAAGATATATTATCAGATGAAGATATATTTTTGAAGAACGTGGTTTCTTATGTTACGGATGGTGAATTACAGGGAAATATAGTTAGTAAATGGGCTTTGTCAGAAATCAAAGAATCTGTAAGTAAAAATTTAATTATACTTAAGTTGTTTGATAATCTTAGGGACTACATTACAAGAGAAGAATTTTGCCATATGATTATGGATTTATATGATAAGATAGATAGAAAACCTATAACCCAAATATTTAATCCCTTTGATAAATTTATGAAATAGTATTTATTGAGTTATTACTTATAGCAACTAAGAGAGGAGAAAACCCTTTATAATTGGGGTTACTAAATAAAATATGAGGCATAGTATGAGAAAAAGTATAATGTGGTTGATTATATTAGTATTGATGTTGTTAACTGCATGTCAGAATAATATAAAAGATAATGATAATAAAGATATTAACATTGTACATAACGAACCAATAAATAATCATAAAGATAACAAAAATGATAATGCTAAAGCTATAAAAGTAGATAAATCCGAAACAGTAGAAAATAATGATTCAGAAAAGAATAACCATGCTGATAAAAAAGGAGAAAAAGTATCTGATAGTATTATTGCAAAAGAACCTATAAGTATAACTGAACAATCAGAAGATAAAAAATACATATTGAATTATTGTGATAGAAATGATTTTGTTAGTCTAACAATTCCAAGAACTCAATGGGATACTTTTATAAAAAATGATTATTACTCCAAGATGCCCAATCAGGAAAATCATGGAATGGTTATTTCACAAGAATGGAGCAACTTTATTTATAACATTGTAAATGCTGAATATGATTTTATCGTTTATGTTCTGAATAATGATTCTAGACCAGATAAGTTGCCAATGAACGGGTATTATCAAGCTATTCAAAACGATATTGTAGGAATAGGAACTGGAGGATTTGGGAAGCCATTATTCAATTACGCAGATCTATATGGTGACTCTAATAGCAAACTTCAAGGTATCATCTACATAACTCATAATGATGTATTATACGATGGGCCTATTTTACATGAATTTATGCATAGATGGGGTAATTATATATTGGATTCTGATTATGGAATGTGTCATTGGGGTAATTCAAATATATATGGTAGATTAGGTGGTTATGATAAAATAGTAGAAAATGATGGCAGGTCTATAATTATAAAACATAAACGCTATTGGGAAGGTTCATATGCGCCTTTTGAATTATATCTCATGGGTTTAATACCTAAGGAAGAAGTTCCGGATATAACTGTTACAGAGGATTATTCCTCAAGAATTATTAATGAAACAGATTGGAATAGAATAGATGGAGAAAATATTACTGTAGATGGAAAGATTAAAACTATAACATACACTATTGATCAGATTATCGGCGGTGCTCTCAGTAATAAAAATCAAAAAGCAAATATTGGAGAACGAATACCAAGTTATAAGGATTCAAAAAAACAGTTTAATATACTTTTTGTAAATATTGATTATGATGATATGACAGAAAAAGAAATAGAATCAATGAATAACCAAATTAAATTATTATGTTATGAAGGGGAATATGATGATGAGATATATAATTTCTGGGAAGCCTGCAAAGGAAAAGGAAGCATAAAATCAACTGTATACTTTAAATAATACATATTAATAAAAATAATAATATAAACTTTATTAACTAATTCTTTATAAAATAATAAAGGGCTGTCTATAACACATTTTTAAGAAGATGCTAAAATCTAGTCTATATTCCTTGATATTAACGTTAAAAATGTATTATACGACAGCCTTTTTTATCTCTATTATTATATCTTATATAAATGTCAAGCTAAGATTCATAGAATTTATTTTGAGATTAATTAAACATCTTTTTAAGATTGCTAATACTAACAGTGACATTTTTTATTCCATTTGGTTCTGGTTGGTCGTTTTCAACGATTACCCATGAACAGCCTAATTCAGCAGCCTTATTAATTATAGCTTGAATGTCCATTATTCCTTCACCAATGGCAGCAAATGTCTTTTCTCCATCAATTTCTTTCATATCTTTGATATGCACTAACTTGAGTATATCTTTATTTTGATTCATATAATCAATAACATCTTTATCAGCTCTTTTTACCCAGTGTGTATCCAATTCCATTAACATATTTGATTTTTTAGTAAGAGTATATAGCAAATCAAGTCCATACGAACCTTGTATTTCCTCAAATTCATGGGAATGATTGTGATATAATAATTGTAATCCTGCATTATTCAATTTATTGCTGATTGCATTTAGTTTACAAGCTAATTTATCTAATTCCTCTTTGCTTTCCCATTTTGCATAAGGGCAGACAATTATTGAATTATCAATTGTTTTATTATAATCTATTATTTTATCTAAATCTTTTTCCAGTTCATCTAGACCAATATGACTTCCGACAACTTTCAGATTAAGTCTATCCAATTCTTTTTTTAATTGTTCGGCTGAAAGACCATGAACTCCAGCTAATTCCACACCTTCATAACCAAGATCTGAAACTTTTTCTAATGTACCAATAAAATCATTTTCACATTCTTCTCTTACTGTGTAGAGTTGTAAAGCTATTTTTATATTATCCATATTAATACCCTCCTAATAAACATCTTAAATGTGTTTTAATAAAATTACTTTACTCTAATTAAATCAATTATAATAGTTTATTTCTGATATTTCCTCAGCTATTTTTATATAAATACAAACTATTTTTGGTTAAAATATTGTCTTTTATATTCGCTAGGAGTTTGATGTTTTATTTTCTTGAACATTTTATTGAAACTGGCTGTACTATTGAATCCGCACATTCCACATATTTCAATAATATTTTTATCAGTTGTTTCCAATAATTTCATTGCTTTTGATATCCGTATTCGTGATATATATTCTGATGGAGCAAGACCATTGAATTTCTTAAAAAAAGTTGAAAAATAACTTGTGTTCATATGGACTATAGCTGCCAAATCTTCTAACTTTATTTTCTTATCAAAGTTTTCATGAATATAATCTGTAACTTTGTTTATAGATTGTACTTCTTTCTTGAATTGATAATGATCCTTATCTTCGTATACATAATTATAATGTCGCAATAATAAAACCAATATATTCATCAATTTAACCTTAGCCATCAACTCATACTCTAGAGGCTTATTATTAAATTCATCTTCTATTTCATAAAATAATGATATTATTTTTTCTGTTGCCTCATTATGCCTATCTAACCTATGACAAAAGTTTTTACTTCTATTGAAGAAAATCTTTAGATATCTATAATCAAAATTATTATTATCTGACCAAATGAATCTGGGTTCAAAATGGATGACAATATTTTTAAGGGTTTCATCTTTATTCATAACCAAAGCATGTTTATCGGTATTGCTTATAATAAAAACATCGTTCTTTTGCATATCATAGATTTTATCACCAATGTAATATTTACCTGTTCCATAACCTACAATAGATAATTCCAATTTGCTGTGAACATCAATTACATCTTCTAATCTCCGTTCCCCTTCTATGGTATGAGATGAAAAATCTAATGTATATTTTCCGTTTATTCTAGTATTATTACTTTCATAAAGTATCATCTATACACCTACTTATTGTTAATAATTCATTATCTATTGTTGATAACTTTTTAAAATACTACTTTGATTGTTAATAATTATATAAATTGTTGTTGGTTTATAATGATTATTTATTTGCTACTTTACTTTATATCATATAAGGAGATTTTACAACATTTTTTTATATAAAGCTTTACATATTTGATATTAATTAAAAAACACATGATTCTCAAATACATTTCACACGTTTTTCACATAGAGATACTATACTTTACTCATGAAACAAAAATAAATAAATTACATGGAGGAATTAGTATGAATATTAAAAAAGGATTATTAGCAGGATTAATGGTAACCACCATTAGTATGACAGCACTAACAAGCGTTTATGCAAAAGGCCCTGTAGTAAATAAGGGTAAATCAAATATAGCTATATGTACTTCAAATGCAACTGAATGTACGATTGATAGCAATTTTGATTTTAATTTCAAAGAGTTCAGTAAAGAGTTTAAAGAGAATGTATCACAAGAAGATTATAAAAAAGCAGAGAATCTATTTAATAAAGCTATTAAGTTAGAAGATGATGCATCTGAATATTGGGATGAACTATATAAACTTGATTTATTTGATACATCTGTATTGTTAGGTAATGTAGAGCCAATGCCTTTTGAAGAATTTTCTAAAATGTTCAAGAAAGATATAACAACAGAAACTAAAAATAAGGCTAAAGAAATATATAATAAAATAATAAAGCTTGAAAAAGAAGGAAAATTTGATGAAACAATGGAATTATGGAAAGAACTAGATTCATTGGAGTTATATGATGAAACAAATAATATCGTTATGGGTACATCAACAATGGAAAATATGTCATTTGAAGAATTTGCAAAGAGTTTTAAAAAAGATTTAAAAGAAGAAGATAAAAAGAAAGCTAAGAAATTATTTGAAAAAGCAGTACAACTTGATAAAGATAAAAAATATGACGAGGCAGTAAAAGTATGGGATCAATTATTTGAAATGAACCTTTTTGATGAGATGGGAGAAATTAAGAATATAGAAATTGGAGAAGATGCTGCAAAAGTAATTACTTTTGATGATGAAGTAGGTTTTGATAAAATAGGTACAGAATCATTTTCTATTGCTGAAATGCCTGGTGATGTTATTATAGAAATAAACAATACTTCATTTGAAGAATTTTCAAAGAATTTCAAGAAAGATGTAAAGGAAGAAGATAAGAAAAAAGCAAAAGAATTATATGAAAAAGCAGTACAACTTGATAAAGATAAAAAATATGACGAAGCAGTGAAAGTATGGATTCAGTTATTTGAAATGAACCTTTTTGATGAAACGGGAGCAATTAAACATATAGAAATTGGAGAAGCTGTTGCAGATGTAATTACATTTGAGGGAGATGTAAATTTAGATAAAATAAATGGTACTGGTGCTATGGGAATCAATGGTCATATTATCACTGATAAAGCAGGTAATGCTGAAATAGTTAATATGGATGAAGATATATTTTTGGATTCAGCAGTCATAGTAGGTGGTATGCAGGAATTAACATTTGAAGAATTCTCAAAAGGATTCAAAAAAGATTTGAAACCAGAAGTTATAGAAAAAGCAAAAGAGCTTTTTGAAAAAGCTACTGCAAAAGAAAAAGAAGCGAGAAAAGTGTGGGATGAAATCTATAAAATGGATATTTTTGAAGTCAGTACTAAAGAGTTAAGTACTATGGAATCAAGTACTGAAAAAGAAATCTAAGAGTCTAATTAACCTAGATATAACCACCTATTATATTTATATGAAAAATGGTATACTTATCATAAGTATACCATTTGCTGATATAAGGAGTTTACTATGAATAAGAATATTTTAGTTGTTGAAGATGAACAAAGAATGCGTGAAATCATATGTGATTATCTGGAAATGGATGGTTTTACAGTTTTTCAGGCAGATAATGGAATAGAAGCAATGAATGTATTTGAAAATAATAATATTGATTTAGTATTGCTGGATATTATGATGCCTGGCCTTGATGGTTGGTCAGTGTGTAGAAGAATAAGAAAAAAATCCAATGTGCTTATTATCATATTAAGTGCTCGTAGTGATGAAGATGACAAATTATTAGGATTTGAATTGGGAGCTGATGAATATGTTACAAAACCTTTCAGCCCAAAAGTATTAGTAGCAAGAGTTAAGACATTGCTTAGTAGGTTTAATGAAACTAATGGTGAGCAGATAAAAAACAATATGATTTCTAGAAAAGAGATACTTATAGATAAAAATGCTTATTCTATAAAAGTAGAAGGTGAAGAAATTATATTTACAAGAAAAGAATATGACCTATTAGTTTTTTTGATTGAAAATGAAGGTATAGTTATGAGTAGGGACAGGATTATTAATAATATCTGGGGATATGATTATTATGGTGATGGACGAGTTGTGGATACAAATATCAAAACCATAAGAAAAAAACTTGGAGAAGCTTCAAAATATATAAATACAGTTGTTGGCGTAGGCTATAAATTTGAGGTGGTTCAATAAATGAAAAAAATTAAAAAGACCAAGTCTATTGTTTTTAAAATGTTCATTATAACATTTGTTTCTGTAATGAGTCTTATTACAATAATTTTTCTTGTGCAAAGTTTGTTTATTAATAAATACTACAGTACGAAAAAAATAGATAATATTATCAAAAACATAAATAATTTTAGCAAACAGTATAAACAAGAAAAATGGAGTTTTGATGAACTTGCAAGACAGATTAATAAGTTTGAAGGTAATAATAATGCTACTTTGACAGTTAATGGATTGAGCTATAGTGATATGCAAGTTGAAGAGTATATTCTAACATTACAGATAGATACTAATAAATATTATGATATGTATATTTCCAAAGATGATTTATTAAAAGCATTTGACGGAGAGATGCCTACCCAATATAAGAAATTTTATCTGAAAGCATTAGTATTCTATAATTCAGAAATTTTGACCCCTCTTATAATAAATGATTATGAGATGTATAATGTATTGGGTGAAGAGAATTATGGTTATTTAGAAGGTTATGTTACTCTTTTACATATTGGTAATGTGATGGATAATATAACAATAGCTTCTGGTACAGATATACAGGTAGCAGACGGTGT
Source organism: Vallitalea maricola (assembly GCF_036985595.1). NCBI lineage: Bacteria > Bacillati > Bacillota > Clostridia > Lachnospirales > Vallitaleaceae > Vallitalea > Vallitalea maricola. Next base: position 115,126 of record NZ_BTPU01000002.1, read on the forward strand.
AAATGTCATTGGTTATGCAAATACAAAAGATTTGACTCTACAGTATAATAAAAAAGATGATGTGTACTACCTAATCAATGAGATGCCATTTATTAATGTAAAACAAGTTGATTTTGTTAAAACAATAGATATGGATAACGGAAAAGAAACATCTATTAATGCTACTGCCTCATTACAACCAGTTGGTGAGGTTATGAGTATATTAAGTGACTACTATATTATCTTCTATCTATTAGCTATTGCTATATCTTTGGTTATTGCATGGATATATTCAAAATCAATTTCCAACCCCTTATTAAAATTAACGAAAGTAGCAGATAAAATGGCTGGAATGGATTTTGCAGTAAAGTCTACTCACAGCAGCGACGATGAACTAGGGGTTTTATCCAACAGTCTGAATATATTATCAACCAATCTTGATGAAGCTCTGACTGACGTGAAAGAAGCCAATAAGCAATTGGTAATTGACATGGAAAAAGAAAAACAGCAAGAAAAAGTCAGAAGAGAATTCGTTGCAAACATATCTCATGAACTAAAAACACCCCTTGGCATAATAAAGGGCTTTGCTGAAGGAATAAAAGACGGTATCAAAAAGGATAAAACAGATTATTATCTAGAAGTCATCTTGGATGAGATAGAGAAAATGAATACCCTTATACTTGATATGCTTGAACTATCAAAATTTGAGGCAGGCAAGATTGAAGATAAAGAGGAATTTGACATTATAAAATTAATTAATAAAGCAGTTACTCTCTTAGAAATACCAATAAGTGATAAAGAAATAAAAATAGATATTAAAGGCGATTTTACAAATGTATATGGTGTCAAATTTCAGATAGACCAAGTAATAATGAACCTGATTTCTAACGCAGTAAAATATTGCACCAATAATACCACCATAATTATCACAGGCGAAATAATTGACCACACCAATTATATATATATCTATAATGAAGGAAACAGTCTTACTAAAGAAGAACTGGAAAGCATTTGGCTCAGATTCTATAAAATAGATAAATCCCATAACAGACAAAGCGGAGGAACAGGACTAGGACTAGCAATCGTCAAAGCCATACTAGATGGTCATAGAAGTGATTATGGTGTTATCAATAAACAAAATGGCGTAGAATTCTATTTTAATATAGAAACAACTAACTAAATAAAATAAAAAATGAACTATTCCATAATAGTAAATAATATGTACTACGGGATAGTTCATTTTATATACAGAAACTATAGTCTTGATTAAAAGGATAAAAAAGTACGATTTATACACAGAGCAGAGAGAGTCTAGGGGAATATGAAGCAGTGAGCCATGGATGGCGAACTCAGCCTTTTAAACACGGACGTTTAATTGGCTGACGAAATATTCCCCTAGACTCTCTCTGCGACCGTTAGCCATAATAAAGAACTCAAGAATGCTCTTTTAATTCAATACCTTCATTTCTCTCCAATATATGCCTAATAGACCATTCATTCTGAAATAATAATACTGGTTGCTCATTCTTATTCACCACCAACATGGAATCCATTGTTAAAGATAAATCAGAAGTATCAATACCTTCATTAGCAATCCAACGTATATGCCTATAAGGTAACAGCTGCTTAGAAACTTCCACACCATACTCATTCTTCAATCTGTATTCCAATACTTCAAATTGAAGTACACCAACTACACCAATAATAAGCTCTTCCATCCCAATATTAGGACGTTTATACACCTGAATAGCTCCCTCTTCTGACAATTGAGTGATACCTTTCAGGAATTGTTTTCTCTTAAGAGAATTAGTGGTTGAAATTCTAGCAAAATGTTCAGGAGCAAATTGAGGTATATCTGCATATTCCAATTTTGAGTCATCTTGACACAATGTATCACCAATGTTAAAGATACCTGGGTCATGGATACCTATTATATCACCAGGATATGCTGAATCAACTATAACTCTATCAGTAGCAACAAACTGCTGTGGCTGGGCTAATTTGACTTTTTTGCCTTTCTGTACGTGATTAACCACCATTCCCTTATCAAATTTACCAGAACAGATACGTAGAAAAGCAATTCTATCCCTATGAGCAGGATTCATATTAGCTTGAATCTTAAATATAAAACCTGAAAAATTAGTTGATTCAGGATTAATTTCACCTAAATTACTAGCACGTGCCTTTGGAGGAGTAGTAATATCTAAAAAGGATTTCAAAAAGGGTTCTACACCAAAGTTAGTAAGAGCACTACCAAAAAATACAGGTGTCAGATTACCATTCAAGACCTCTTCAAGACTGAAATTATCTCCTGCAATATCCAGTAATTCAATATCACTTTTTAATTGTTCATGTAAGGTTTCACCTAATAGACCAGTGAATTTTTCATCTGATAAATCACCGGTTATTGTTTCCGCAATAGATTGTCCATGATTACCATCATTGAAAACTTCAATTTGATTTTCATGTCTATTATATACACCTTTAAAGTTTTTACCAGAACCAATAGGCCAGTTGACTGGACATGACCTGATACCTAACACATTTTCAATATCTTCCATTAAATCAAAAGGATCTTTACCCATTCTATCCATTTTGTTTATAAAAGTAAAAATAGGGATTCCTCTCATTTTACAAACTTGAAAAAGTTTTTTTGTCTGATCCTCAACACCCTTGGAACAGTCAATTACCATAACGGCACTATCTGCCGCCATTAGAGTTCTATAAGTATCTTCACTGAAATCTTGATGCCCAGGAGTATCAAGTATATTAATACAAAAGTCATCATATTCAAATTGAAGTACACTAGATGTTACGGAGATACCTCTTTGTTTTTCTATTTCCATCCAATCTGAAACAGCATATTTGGCAGAACGTCTAGATTTTACTGAACCAGCAGAACGTATGGCTCCACCATATAATAAGAATTTTTCTGTCAATGTTGTTTTACCAGCATCTGGATGTGATATTATTGCAAAAGTTCTTCTACGCTTAACTTCTTTAATAAAACTTAATTTATCCTCTACCATCATAATCTTCCTTTATTATAATATTTAGCCTAACCTTTTCGTACGAGTCACTTTTCTTATAAAAAAAGTGTAGCATTATTGATGTTATACTTTTATTCACTAACTGTCAATTATTATTTAAAAAAATTATCATAAAGTAATTTTTATTAAAAAAACAAGAAATTATTATAGATTATGTTGCAAAAAATAAAAAAGGTGATATAATATTAACAAATAAACATATGAACAATTATTCATATATTAATATATAAAGGAGATGACTTATATTGCGTAAGGAAGAAGAGAAGAAAGAATGCTGTAAGGATGATAAATTCATAACTAAGGTTCAATCAATCATGGCAGATGAAGAAACAATATTCTTGCTATCCGATTTTTTTAAAAATTTTGGTGATAGTACCAGATTAAAGATAATGGGAGCACTATTTAATGGTGAAATGTGTGTAGGAACTATTGCTGATGTACTTAATATGACACAATCGGCAGTTTCACATCAATTACGAGTACTAAAAGCAAGTAGATTGGTTAAAGCAAGAAAAGAAGGAAAATTAGTTTATTATTCTCTTAACGATGATCATATAAAAATGATATACAAAATGGGGATTGAACACATATTAGAATAATTAATAGTTAATATTATTATTAATCATTATAAAATTGTTTATTGATAAGCTAATTTATGTAATAGATGTTTTGGGAAAGGTGGTATTAGTATGGCAGAAAGATTAACTGACAACATTGGTAATTGTTCTTGTGGAAGTAAAAGTTGTTCAAGTAATAAACATGAACATAATCATGACCACGATCATAATGGACATGGACACAATCATGAACATAATCATGAAAAATTTACTAAAAGAGATGTAATAGAATTTCTAATAGCTCTTGGTTTCTTTGTATTAGGATTAGTTCTTAATGTGAGAACTCCTATCAAGATTGGTCTATATGTAGTAGCATATGTTATAGTAGGTAGAGAAATTATAATTAGCGCAATCAAAGGATTATTCACAGGAAGATTATTAGATGAAAACTTCTTGATGACAATTGCTTCATTAGCAGCATTTTTTATTGGAGAATATCCAGAAGCTACAGCAGTTATGCTGTTCTATAGAGTAGGGGAATTGTTTGAAGGATTAGCTGTTAATAGATCAAAGAATTCTATTGAAGAATTACTAAATATTAAACCAGAAGTAGCTAATGTTAAGGTTGGAGATACATTCAAGACTGTTGAACCAGAGAAAGTTAAGATAGATGATGTTCTAATGGTAAAAGCCGGAGAAAAAATACCTCTTGACGGTATAGTAATAGAAGGTACATCAACTGTTGATACTTCTGTTATCACTGGAGAATCTTTGCCTAGAGAAGTAGAAGAAGGTACAGAGGTATATAGTGGAGCTATCAACATATCTGGAGTCATTTTAGTAAAGGTAACTAAGGAATTCAGTGAATCCACAGTTGCTAAAATTTTGAAATTAGTTAAAGAAGCTAATGAACAAAAAGCTGATACAGAAAAATTCATTACCAAGTTTGCAAGATACTATACTCCTATAGTTGTTGGGATAGCTGTATTGTTAGCTTTGATACCTCCTCTATTATTTGGAGAAGAGTTAGGGTCTTGGATATATAGAGCAGCGATTTTCTTAGTAGTATCTTGTCCATGCGCATTAGTCATCTCCATACCACTTGGATATTTTGGTGGCATAGGCGGTGCGTCCAGTCATGGTATATTAGTAAAAGGTGGTAATTACCTTGAGGAATTAAGGAATATAAGAAGCGTCGTTCTTGATAAAACTGGAACTTTGACAAGAGGTGTTTTTAAGGTAACAGAAGTAATCAATGATAATAAATTGGCTAATAAAGAAAGAGTTATAGAAGTAGCAGCCCATGTTGAACATTTTTCCAACCATCCTATTGCAGTTTCTATCATAAATGAATATGGTAAAGAAGTAGATGAAAACCGTGTAAAAAATATTACTGAAATTGCAGGAAAAGGTGTAAAAGCTGTATTTGATGGGAAAGTAGTAGTTGCAGGTAATAAAAAGCTGATGCTTCAAGAAAATATACCAATAACCATTGAAGATAAAAGTGTCGGAACTAAAGTATATGTTGCTATGGATAATAAGTTTATTGGAATTATAGTTATAGCCGACGAGCTTAAAAAAGATACTATCAGTGCAATAAGAAAACTTAAAGAGTATGGAGTGAAAGACATAGTTATGTTAACTGGAGATCATGAGGAAGTTGCAAAAGATATTGCTGATAAAGTAGGGATAACTAGATATTATAGTGATCTATTACCTGATGATAAGGTTAATAAACTTGAGGAAATAATGGATGGTGTTGATAATAAGGATACAGTTGTTTTTGTAGGTGATGGAATCAATGATGCCCCTGTTCTAGCAAGAGCTGATGTAGGAATAGCAATGGGTGGTGTAGGTTCTGATGCAGCTATAGAAGCTGCTGATGTAGTTCTTATGTCTGATGAGTTATCCAGCATTCCTATGGCGATGAAAGTATCAAGAAACACTAATAAGATTGTATGGCAGAATATAATCTTTTCACTAGGTATTAAAATAATAATTATGATATTGGCTACATTAAATCTTGCAAGTATGTGGATGGCTATATTTGCAGATGTGGGAGTAGCAGTTATAGCCATTTTGAATTCAATAAGAGCTTTAAGAATTAAATAGTGTAATAAAAATAGTTTAATTAGTATTGATATTAGTTTATTTGATCCCTTTCCCTGAATCATTAACATCCATAAGTTCTTTGGGGAAGGGGTCAAAGAAACTTTGATTCATTAGATAGTTAATATGAAATCTTATAACATATCCTTTAATTACATTTAATGGTGCACTAAAGGGTACTTTATGATTCTTATATTCTTCAATAAGGTTATATATGAAATTAAGTTCTTCTGAGCTTATATTTTTTTTGAAATAATCAACGCATTGTAATAAAACTGTTATATTAGAAGTATATCTAGGTGCTATACGAAATATTTTTGCAAGGTATTTCTCATATACAATTACTAAATCATCAAAGGAGATACTATCAGATTGATTAATGATTTTATTTAATTCTTTTAGTCTCAATTGATTATAAGCCATCATTAGAAGGTTATTACAAGAATGGAATTCTTTTAAATCATCAATTGATTCACTTATTTTTACTTTTTTGAATTTAGCCATTACATATAGTTTTGTAAGGAAATGTTCTCTGATTTTGAAATTTCTAAGACGGCCATCATCTTCTATTGCAAGATGATTGTAAGTCTCTGT
>NZ_BTPU01000003.1:0-49975 GCF_036985595.1 Vallitalea maricola
GCCCTACTGGACTGTCAGGAATAATAATGGACTCGATGTCCATTATTATTCGTTGAGCTCAGGACGAGCAAGTAGCTGGCGAAACATATACCTATACTATTTTGCAAAAGCCACGTAAGAGCAAAACATTTTTTCTGACTCATTTGCAAGATTACAATAATTACAGTAGTGGTAACTTGTAAAGTAATTGGTATAAGTCAATATAAGTAATTATAAGTAAAAAATATTAGTTCTATAAAAATAATTAGTTAAGATTAATTTCTATTAAAAAATAGTAAAAGGAGTTAAAGTTATGGAAAATATCAAAAGGCAGTATCCCTTTACTGCTATAGTGGGACAAGATAATATGAAAAAAGCTCTTTTGCTTAATATAATTAATTCTTCTCTTGGAGGGGTATTGATTAGAGGTGAGAAGGGAACAGCTAAATCTACTGCTGTGAGAGCTTTGGCTGATTTGCTGCCGGAGAGAAAAGAGGTTAGTGGCTGCAGGTTTCATTGTAATCCAGATGAAATAAGTGAGTGTTGTGATGAATGTGTGGGTTTAATTGAGTCTGGAGATGTCACCCAGCATAAGGGTAAGATGAAAGTTGTTGATTTGCCTGTTAGTGCAACAGAGGATAGAGTTGTTGGAACTCTTGATATTGAGCATGCTATTAAGATGGGTGAGAAGAAATTTGAATCTGGAATTTTGGCGGAGGCTAATAGGAATATACTATATATTGATGAAGTTAATCTGTTGGATGACCATGTTGTGGATATTTTGCTCGATTCGGCAGCTATGGGAGTTAACACTATTGAGAGAGAGGGGATATCTTATACTCATCCTGCTAGATTTGTGTTGGTTGGAACCATGAATCCGGAGGAAGGAGACCTTCGGCCACAGCTTCTTGATAGGTTTGGACTTGTTGTAGAAGTTATGGGAGAGAGGGAAACAGAAAAAAGAGTTGAGGTTATTAAGAGAAGATTGGAGTATGAAGACAATCCTGAGAAGTTTGTTGAGAGATATACCCAAGATAATAATAGATTGAATGAAAGAATTATGAATGCTAAGAGTTTGTTGAGCAAGGTTGAATATACAGATGAGATATTGGATATGGTGGCAAGATTATCTATTGAGTTAGAGGTTGATGGACATAGGGCGGATATTACGATGGTTAAGACAGCAGTCACTATTGCAGCATTTAATGGAAGAACTAAGGTAATGAAAGAGGATTTGTTAGAGGCGGCAGAGTTAGTGTTACCACATAGAATGAGAAGAAGACCTTTTGAAGAAGGAGTATTAGATTTTGAAAGGGTAAAACAAATTATTGGATAGGTGTTTGACTATGAAAAGATCAGAAGTGATATTTCCTTTTGCAGCTATTGCTGGACAGGAGAAAGTTAAGAAAGCTCTTATACTTAATGCGGTTAATCCTGCTATTGGTGGTGTTTTGATTAGCGGTGAGAAAGGCACAGCAAAGTCTACTTTGGTTAGAGGATTAGCTGGTGTTATTAGAGAAAGTGTTGTTGATCTTCCGTTAAATATTACAGAGGATAGGCTCATTGGGACTATAGATATTGAAACAGCAATTTCTAGAGGTAAGAAAGCTGTAGATTGTGGTGTTTTACATAAAGCTAATGGAAATATTTTATATGTTGATGAAGTCAATCTTTTGAGTGAACATATTGTTAATTGTTTGCTTGAGGTATCATCTTCAGGTATTAACAAAATTGAAAGGGAAGGCTTTTCTTTCAGTCATGAATCTAAGTTCATATTGATAGGAACAATGAATCCTGAGGAGGGATATTTGCGTCCTCAATTTATTGATAGATTCGGGTTATATGTGAAGAGTAGAGGTTCTAGAGATATTGGGGAGCGTAAGGAAATAATAAAGAGAAGGATGGAATATGAAGAAGATCCTATTAGGTTTATTGAGGACTGGGAAAAGGAAAATCATAGAATACGTGATGAAATAGCTATTGCTAGAGAGATTATCAGAGATGTAGTGGTAGATGAAGAACTAATGTATTTTGCAGCTGATATTGCTAGAGGGGGAAATTGTTCAGGTCACAGAGCTGAAATATCAATAGTGGAAACTGCTAAGGCAATAGCAGCACTTGATATGAGAAAAAATGTTATTGGTGATGATATTGAAGAGGCGGCAAGTTATAGTTTGCCCCATAGGATGAGAGAGATAACGAATGTTAATGAGTCTAGTAAAAAACTAAATAATAATGACATGGACACTAATAAAGATGAAACACAGAACAATACGAGTTCAAATACAAATAAGAATGAAACTGATGATATAAGAAATAGAGATATAAAAAATGATGATATTAGCCAAAGGGATAATACTAATGATGATTTTATAAATAAAAAGGACAATGATTTTACTTGTGATGAACAGATTGGTGATAATAGTAAGAAAAATGATAAGAGTAATGAATTAAGCAATAAATCTAATTCACAAGAAAAGATAGAACACCCCTTATATAACGACAAAATTATTCCCCTGGAAATAAAATCTACAAATAATGCTAAAAAGATAAAAGGTACTGGAAAAAGGACTAAAGTAAAGAATGATTCTCTAAAGGGTAGATATATCAAATATTCCATACCAAAAGGTAAAGTTAATTCTATTGCATTTGATGCAACATTCAGGGCTGCATTGCCTTATCAAAAGTTTAGGAATAATGATAAAGTATCTATAGTTATTGATAAGTCAGATATCAGAGAAAAAATAAGAGAAAGAAGGACAGGTAGTACAATATTGTTTGTAGTTGATGCAAGTGGTTCTATGGGAACAAAACAACGAATGAGGGCTGTAAAGTCAGCAATCATTTCAATGTTGAATGATGCTTATCAGAAGAGGGATAAAGTAGGGATGATTGCTTTTAGAAAAAATAAGGCTGAAGTTCTACTTCAAATAACAAAAAGTGTAGATATGGCAGATAAGCGGCTGAAGAATATACCTACAGGTGGGAAAACCCCTTTAGCTTCTGGTTTATATGCAGCTTATGAATTGCTAAAATCTTATAAGGTAAAAGAACCGGATATGGAGCCTTTGATAGTACTCGTCACAGATGGCAAAGCCAATGTCTCATTGAACAATGGTAAGCCTATAGATGATGCCTTACATATGGCTGGGATAATAAGAAATGAAGGTATACAAACTATGGTTATAGATACTGAAAGTGGTTTTATTCAATTAGGGTTAGGTAAAAAATTATCAGATGAAATTAATGGAGAGTATTATAAATTGGAAGATTTGAGAGCAAAAGAATTAACCAGCATTGTTAAAGGATAAGGGAGTTACAATTAAATTCAAGTTTTTTATTATTATTTAATATATTATAATTACATAACAAGTATGTATAGGTTAAGAGATTAATAATAATAAAGACTCTGTTTAAGTTGAAGATTAATTAAACAGAGCCTTTATTATGAAAGTTTCATATATAATATTAGTTTGAGTTATTTAGGAGAATCCATTCTGAAATATCATCAATAACATTATTATCCACCTTAGAAGGTATAAAATATTCATCAGGATTAGGGGTACCTTCACCTTTTATGAACAGATGATTAAGTCCGTCATATAATTTCATTGTTACATTATCTTTTGACTCCAAGCTTTCTTTCCACATATTAAAGTCTTCTAAAGTAACTTGATAATCTCTTTTACCTTGTAAAAATAGCATTGGTTTAGTAATATCTTTTGCAACTATAGTAGGTTTATAATCTTTTAGATCAAGGTAATAAGCTTTGCCTACTCCACCCAAATCTGCTGATGTATAATTACTGGACTCATCAATATTTTTTACTTTATCATAAACACTCCTATAATAATTAATTTGTTGTTGTTCTTCATCAGTAATCTTACCATCTAGATTAGATAAATAAGGTATTTGATATACCAATAAATCTTCCAAAGGTCTAGCAGGACCAGCAAATACAATATAACCGCTTGCATCTGGAATCTCATTAGCTATACGAGGCATCAAGTAACCACTGAGACTATGACCAAGTACATAAACACCCGTAGCATTAATATCTTTGTTATCAAGAATATAATTGTATGCATATACCACATCATCTATGGTTTCATCATAAACGGTCAATTTCTCTTGTTCTGATATCCATTTATCACGGTGAGCAAATACTCTTTTATCATATCTAAGAACTCCAATACCTTTACTTGCAAGTCCGAATGCAATATCTCTAAATGGCTTATTAGGTCCTACAGTTTCATCTTTATCTTGTGGTCCGGAACCATGTGCAAGAATGACAATAGGATATTTATCTTTATCTTTTGGAATAGTTAACAATCCAGGAAGTCTGTACTCTTCTTCACCAAATTCCACAGGTATTTCTTTAACATTTTCAGGAACACTTACTTCTTTTACATCCTGAGCTGGTGTTAAGGAAAAATTTTCAATAACCTTATCTTGGTTAAATGATACAGTACAGTTGATATTGGATTTACTATACTTATTTGTTATAATAACTATTTTATTATTATCTTTTTCTACTACTTTTGTGGATAATACTTCTTCAAACTCACCAGCTAAACCATTAATCTGACTATCTGCTGATTTTAACATTTCTACATTAATTATCTGTTTTAATTTAGCAGAATAATTAAAGTTGTTACTAATGAATTCAAAATCTTTATCCATAAAAGCATTATTGAGGCTTGTAGCAATTTCCTTTTCGGTACCATCTACCAATGCTTCATTATCTGATTGACCTGTATCAGATGTATCATCTTTTATATCTGATTGTTCATCATTAATTACGTTTTTGGTATCTTCATTATTTTCTTGTTCAGTCCCTTTGCAACCAACTAATATCATTGCAATTATTGTTAATGAAATAATAAATCTTTTCATGTTTATATCACTCCTTATGTGCTTATTAGATTATTAGACAAACATCTAAATGATTTTACTTGAGTATAATCCAAAAACTTAATTATGTCAAGTTATTGATTTTATATTTATTATAGAATATAATGATTCCATATATATAATTTAATATATGCTCACCATTATTATTTATAATATGTAAAAGTGAGTAAAGTAATCTATATTTATAAGGAAACTGGTGAAAATCCAGTACAGCCACCGCTACTGTATTTACTACTAATGCAATAAAAGCCACTGAATCAGCATTTGGGAAGGCATTGCATTAGGCTAATGTATAAGTCAGGATACTTATTTGGATTACTATGTATATTAAATCCAGATTGCGTGTGGAGATATGGGTTTGTTTTAATGTATATTTATGGTACATAAATCAATTCTGATAAACATTTCTGCAAACATTATCCCCCATTGGAAACAAAAAAATGTAAGTTCCATATTACAATCAATAACTTGATAAAATATAAAAAGTACTAAATAAAATGCATCTATAATAAAAAATGGAGTGATAAAATGAATAATATTATGTTTCAGGGAACAGCTTCTACCGTTGGTAAAAGTATACTTACTGCTGCTTTGTGCAGAATTTTAAATGATGATGGAATTAGTGTAGCTCCATTCAAATCACAAAATATGGCGCTAAATTCTTTTGTAACAGAAGACGGGAACGAAATGGGCAGAGCTCAAGTTGTACAAGCTGAAGCCGCTCGTATAAAACCTACTGTCGAAATGAATCCAATCCTACTAAAACCAACAAGTGATGTTGGAAGTCAAGTAATATTGAATGGTAAAATATTCAAGAATATGTGTGCAAAAGATTACTTTGGTACAAAAGCCGGATTAAAAGACCATATAGTAGAGGCTTACAACAAGTTACAATCCAAGTATGATGTCATTGTATTAGAAGGAGCAGGAAGTCCAGCAGAAATTAATCTTAGGGAAAATGATATAGTCAACATGGGTATGGCTGAAATGGTAGACGCTCCAGTAATTCTTATTGGTGACATTGATAAAGGTGGTGTATTTGCCTCAATCTATGGAACAGTCATGCTTCTTGAACCGGAAGAAAGAAAAAGAATCAAAGGATACATAATAAACAAATTCAGAGGTGACGAAAAAATTCTCCAGCCAGGCATAGATATGTTCTATGAAAAACTACAAATACCATGTCTAGGAGTCATTCCCTTTGAACCATTAAAAATAGATGATGAAGACAGCGTTACAGAAAGATTTGATAGAAAAGCAGAAGGAGACATCATAATTGGAGTACTCCGTTTACCATACATGTCCAATTTCACGGATTTCACTGTCTTCGAATTAGAAGAAGGAGTATCCGTAAGATATATAAAAGAAACCGAAGATTTTGAAGGCATAGACCTATTAGTCATCCCAGGAAGTAAAAATACCCTCAAAGATATGGAATACATACATAATTCATCCCTAAAAGCAGGTATCTACAGAGCTCACAGAAATGATATCCCCATAATTGGTATATGCGGTGGCTATCAAATGCTCGGAGAAACCATAACCGATGAAAAAGGCGTAGAAACTGTCATGAACAGTATAAATGGTCTAGGTCTTTTAGAAATAAAAACAGAAATGGAAGAAATCAAACAAACAACCCAAATAACAGGAAACATAATGCTGGAAATCCCCTTCGCAAAAAATTCCTGTAACCTAAAAGTAAACGGATACGAAATCCACATGGGCAAAACTTACCTAATGGGCGAAAGTACTCCTCTAATAAAACTACAAGATAACAGATTAGACGGAGCCATCAACGCCAAGAAAAATGTTTTCGGAACATACCTACACGGAATATTCGATAACGATGAACTAAGAAAACAAATACTTGATAACATAAGAAAGAAAAAAGGACTAGATTGCAACAACAACATAGACTACGCAAAATTAAAAGACATGGAATACGATAAACTAGCAAAACTAGTACGTCAACATATCGACCTAGAAAAAATAAAAGACATTATTTACAATAGTTGATTTATAATAAAAATAAAAGAAATTGATATTTACTACTACAATTACGGGTAGAAGGGTAAAGTGTTATAATCACGCAGACCGACCGCTTCTCAGGGTAAGGCAAGTGATTATAACACTTTACCCTGACCCCTTTGATAAGTTAGCTACAAAAATTTACATCTAAGAGGTGTTATCATTGAAAGTTATTATAATAACATGTATTGCCCTAATACTTGACAGGATTTTCGGCGATCCACTAAACATACCCCATCCTATCATCTACATAGGAAAACTAATAAGCAAACTAGAAAAAACCATAAGAAAAAGCAAAATACCTCTAAAAGCAGGTGGCTTCATCTTGCTTTTTGCAACAATAGGGATAACTGTAACTATAATTACTCTTCTATTATTTGCTTGTGGGAAAATACATCCTTATGTTAGAGATGTTGTTACAACTTATCTCCTATATACATCATTAGCAGCTAAATGTTTGAAGGATGAAGTTCTGAAAGTTTGGAAAGCCATAGACAAAGATGATCTAGACTTGTCCAAAAAACAATTATCCTATCTAGTAGGAAGAGATACCAATCACCTAACTAAAGAAGAGGTTATTAGAGGAGCCATTGAAACAACAGCAGAAAATACCGTAGACGGTATACTTGCACCTCTTATGTTTATAGGTATTGGATTCATATTCAATATGCCTGTACAATTTGTTTTTATGTACAAAGCAGTAAACACGCTAGATTCAATGGTGGGATATCTCCATTCCCATTACAAAGATATAGGATTTGCTTCCGCTAAAACGGATGATATCTTTAACTATATTCCAGCTAGGATTGGAAGCTTTTTTATGTTATTGGCTGGAGGTATACTAGGATATAATTTTAGAAAAGGCTGGAAAATATTAAAAAGGGATAATAGAAATCATAAAAGCCCTAACTGCGGCTATCCAGAATCAGTAGTAGCAGGGTTATTAGATATACAAATAGGTGGAACCAACACATATTTTAATGAAGTTGTTGTAAAGCCAACAATAGGTGATATTGAAGACGAATTAAGTGGAGAACATATAATAAAATCTACTAAGATTATGTATGTATCTGAGATTATTACAGTTGGAATGATTTGTTTAATATCATTAGCAGTATCTTTTATATAATATTGATGGTATTTTAATTACAAGATTAGAATTATTGTTGGAGATTGACTTAATAGTTGTTAACATAGGAAGGAATGAACTCTATGAATAAGCATGGTGGATATTATGGTAACTCAGATGTTGTTGATTATAGTGTTAACATCAATCCTTTAGGTTTACCAGATGATATTAGAGAGACTATAATATCTAGTATAGACAATATAGGTAAATATCCTGATATTGGAGGAACTGCTGCAAAAGAAGCTGTAGCAAAATATATAAATGTTGATTCTAATAAAATAATTATGGGGAATGGTGCTAGTGAACTTATATATTTGTTTGCTAGAGCTATGAAGCCTAAAAAGGTTCTTATTATTGAACCGACATTTAATGAATATAGAAGGGCTTTTTTATTGGCTGGTAGTGAGATAGATGATTATGTATTAGATAGTGATGATGATTTTGGGTTTGACCTGGAAATGTTTTCTAGGAAGATGGAGGTATTTCAGCCAGATGTTGTAGTATTGTGTAATCCTAATAATCCTACTGGAAAATATCTTGGAGTAGACATAGTTAGTAAAATAGTAGATATAGTAAAGAGAGAAAACAGTTTTTTGTTTATAGATGAATCTTTTGTTGAATTTACTGGATATGAGCCTGTTGGGAATTGTACAGGTTATGAACATGTGTTTTCTCTTAGATCCATGACTAAGTATTATGCTGTGCCTGGATTGAGGATAGGCTATGGGGTGACTAATGATAAGGTTATAGAAAAGATGGAAGAATATAAGGAACCTTGGACTATGAATACTTTTGCTCTTGATATTGTGCCAAAGATTATTGGAGACAGTGATTTTTGTGAAAATGTTAATAAATGGGTGAAAAGAGAAAGAGAATATATGTATGAGGGTTTATGTAGTGTAGGAAATCTTAAGGTGTATAAGAGTTATAGTAATTTCTTTTTATGTAAGTTGGATTATTTCTCGGGAAATATGTTGAATTTGGAATTATTGAAGGATAATATGTATGTTAGGGTTTGTGATGATTTTAAATCGTTGAGTGAGGAGTTTGTTAGGATTGCGGTTAAGAGGCATGGGGATAATGAAAAGCTGGTTAGTATGTTAAATAAAATTTTGTAGATTTTTATTTAGTGGTGAACTTCCGTAGGTTAAATATGTATACAAAACAGCTCTTAACAAATATTTGAAGAAAAACTAAATTCGTTCCAAGAAATATTACTAAACCTTAACAACTCCTTCGTCAAACAGTTAAGGTTCTTAACGTAATATTTCTTTCCACTCATTAAGATTTTCTTTTCAAATATTTGTAAGTCGCTTTATTTGTATACATATTTACCTACTGGGGTAGTGGTGAATGGGAAATGAATTGAATGTGAGGTAAGATATCTTACCTTTAGATTTTTTTTATTTTAAATATTAGTAGTTAAAGATATTGAATTTATTATAATGAGGAGTGAACGTTGTGGGAATTGTTATGGTAACGGGTGGTGCTCGTAGTGGTAAGAGTACTTATGGTGAACAATTGGCTAAGGTTAGGGGTAGGAATATTGCTTATATTGCTACGGCTATTGTTACTGATAAGGATATGGAAGATAGGGTTAAGAAGCATAGGGAGTCAAGACCTCAGGAGTGGTTGACTATTGAGAGGTATAAGGGATTTGATTCTATTGAAAAAGATGTAGTTATGTCAACTGATTTGTTTTTGTTGGATTGTATTACTACGATGGTGACTAATCTTATGTTTGATAAAGATGTTGATTATGATAGTTGTAGTAATGAGGATATACAGATGGTTGAAGATTATGTGTTTGGTGAAGTTAAGAAGCTTCTTGATTTCATGGAGAGTAATGATAAGGAGATTATATTAGTTACTAATGAGGTTGGGATGGGATTGGTTCCAGCTTATAGGTTAGGTAATATATTTAGAGATATAGCGGGAAGAATTAATCAATATGTAGCAAGTAGAGCGGATGAGGTTTATTTTATGGTATCGTCAATACCTATGAAGATTAAGGGAGCTGATAAGTGATGAAGAGTTTCATACTTATGTTAACTTTTTTAACGAGAATTCCTATTAGTTATAGTTTTTCTTTTAATAGTAAGGATTTTATTAAAGGGATAAAGTATATGCCGGTGATTGGTCTAATTATAGGAGGGATTTTATATCCAATAAGTTATTATGGGGATAAGATGGTTCCTATTGTAGCATCCCTGTTGATAATTGTAGTTTATTTGATTATTACTGGTGGTTTGCATTTGGATGGTTTAGCAGATGTGAGTGATGGGATATTCAGTTGCAGGGATAGGGATAGAATGTTTGAGATTATGAAGGATAGCAGGATAGGTTCTTTTGGTGTTATTGCCTTGATACTATATTTCATGAGTATGTTTGCGTTACTTGGTTATAGTAATCCAGTTACTATATTGATTTTTCCTGTTGCTGGGAGATGTTTTGCATTATTTGTGTGTTCAATTAATGAATATGCAAAAGAATCAGGTATGGGGAAAGATTTTATAGATAATACTAAGTGGTTTCATGTTGTAGCTGGATTTTTATTATTAGTTGTATTGATTATTTTGTTGAAAGAATATTTGTTGTTAGGAGCTGTTGTTATAACCAGTGTAATTGTGATGATGGTTAGTGCTAGTATCAGTAAGAAACTTGGTGGTATAACAGGTGATGTTATTGGTATGACTGTTGAGTTTTCACAGGTTGTATTCTTATTGAGTGCTTATTTGTTGGAAACGTTAGTTTAGTTTATTAAAATATATGATGGGGGATTAAGGATGAAATTTATTTTTGTTAGACATGGTGAGACTCGTGCTAATGTGGAACAACTTATTTATGGGGTTACTCATTCGGATTTTACTGAGAATGGGTTGAATCAAATAGATAGGATATTGGATTATATAAAGTTAAAAGAAGTTGATTATTTTTATTCTAGTCCTCTTGAAAGAACTAGGATTATTGCTGAAAAGATTGGAGAATGTATTGGTAAGAAGGCGGAAGTGGCTGAAGAAGTGAGTGAAATGAATTATGGGATTTTTGAAGGAATGACATCTAATTCGGTTTTGGAGAAATATCCAGAGGAATATAATAGTTTTATGAATGATTATAGGAATTATATTATTCCTGAAGGTGAGAATGTACTGGATTTCGATAAACGGGTGATTAGTTTTCTTGATAAGATAAAGGATGATAATGGGACTACTGTGATTGTGACTCATGGAGGAGTTATAAGAACAGCAATAATGTATTTGTTGGATTTGGATAGTGAGGATAGGTGGCATTTTAAGATATTGCCTGGGATGATAATTGAGATTGAGTATAAGAATGGGTATGGGGTTTTGGTTCAAATGAGAGATAATAATTAGTCATCTTGCAAGTATGTCAGAAATGGTGTTTTGTATAGACTTATCATTGGTAAAATAGTATATGTATATGTTACGCCAGCAACTTGCTCGTCCTGAGCCCAACGAATAATAATGGACATCGAGTCCATTATTATTCCTGACAGTCCAGTAGGGCTGTCAGGTTAAAAGCTGGGTTCGGCGTCCTGCCTCACTACTCCACATATACATATACTATTTTACTTACTTGATTGCCCGTTACAAAACACTTTTTCTTCTATGTGAGTGATTTTTGGCGATTACAGATATTTGTTTAAGAGAAAAAGATATATATAGATTAAAAGATATAGACAAAATATAATTAAAAGGAGTAAGAACAATGATTGAGAAATTTAGGGATATTACGATACTTCGTTTGGGGGATAAGAGTATATTGACGGTTGCTTGTGATTCTTGTGGGGGGATTGGTAATAAGGAGAATGATGTGATAAAGGTTGATCCGTATGTTACGGGGTATTATACGGCGGTTGTTTCTTTGTCTGAGACTATTGCGTTGGGGGCTGAACCTATTACGGTCGTTAATACTTTTGCGGTTGAAATGAATGATACGGGTAGAAGGATTATGGATGGTATTAATGATGCTTTGGATAAGATTGGGTTGGATAAGGAGTCTGTGGTTACAGGGAGTACTGAAGAGAATATTCCGGTTACGGTTACGGGGATAGGGTTGACGGTTATTGGGAAGGTGAATACAGATATATGGAGTTTTCCTAAGGCTGAAGAGGGTAATATAGCTGTTGCTGTGGGGATTCCAAAAGTAGGCAACGAAGTAGTAGGTGATAAAGGTGAGATAATGACATTGGATATTCTTAAGAAGATCAAGAGCCTTGAGTTTATAAAAGATGTTTTACCAGTTGGGTCAAAAGGTATTGCTTATGAGGCAAGTGAAATGGCTAGGACTGGTAATTTGGAGTTCAAGGTTTATGAGGATGTATGTGTTGATGTAAATAAATCGGGTGGACCTGCTACTTGTGCTGTTTTGGCTATGGATATCGGGTATCTTGATAAATTAAAACAGATGGTTGATATTCCAGTTAATGTTGTGGGAGAATTTATTTAAATCTCTTTCTATATTCTCCTGGGGAGATACCATAGTATTTTTTGAAAACATAACTAAAGTGTTTTACGCTTATATAACCAACTTTTTTGGTGATGTAACCTAGTTTCAATTCGTTGTTCTTTAGTAGGTTGGCTGCGTGTTTTAATCTTACTTCTGTCAAGAATTTTATGTAGGATTGGCCTTCTAATTCATGAAATAAGTTGCTTAAGTAAGAATAGGAAATACTTAATTCATCTGCAATGAGAGACAGACTGATTGGTTCCATATAGTGTTTGTATATGAATTGTTTTGTCTGCTCTATGAGTAGATTTTCATCACACATTGAATTCTTTTTATGCAGATTTTCTATTATTATGTTTGACATGTTGATAATAAAGGCTGATATATTTTTTTTGTCAGTTAAGTTGTCTTTTGAATCTATCAGTATTTTATATATTTTATTGATAACATCTTCGTTTAGAGGAATATTAGTTTTTAACTGAGTTATTATGTAGTTTAGTGTTTTTAATAAGTAACAGCTGTTGATCTGTTCATATAAGAAGTTGCTAATATCTTTGGATAGTACTTCTTGATTAACTGTATCATTGTTATGGATGGTATAAATCAAATTTGCCATATAGCTATGTAAAGTCTTTATATAATTTTGATAGAATTGTTCAGAATACAACTGAATATTACTAGGTTCATCTTTGGTGAATAAGGTTTGTAAGAAAGCCTTTTTTGCGTTTTCATAGGAAACATTTAATTGGAGTAATTCATTCTCTTTAGTTCCTGCTATAGAAAATATGTGTAAGTTAGTTTCTTTATAATAAGCAGTATCAATCTTTTCATACATATCTATAATAACTTTTTTATAATCTTCATGTTCATCAATGGGTATAAGCAATACAGTGTTTTCATTAGAATCTATAAATACTTTTGTAGAGGTATCCATAGTATGTTTTTTTGCTGTATTGAAAAGCAATAATTTCAGTAGAATCAGATTAGTTATCTTGACATTGTTTTCAATCAGGTTATCTTCTGTTATCTGAAGTATGAGTATAATTCCTTCTGCATCGAATAGATTTATGTTCAAGTCATACATTATAGGATATAGTGATTGGATTTCCATATGAGAACTTGTAATGAGAGCTTTCAAAAACTTGGCTATAATGGCTTCTTTATATTTGTTAGAAGCTGATATAAGGTCATTATATTTAATTTGTTCACATTGATTTTTGTGGCATATTTCTGCTACAGATTCAAGCATATTTTTTAATTCTTCATTGATTATTGGTTTTAATAAATAGCTGCTCACGTTGTATTTAATTGCAGATTTGGCATAATCGAATTCCCCATAGCCTGATAATATGGCACAATGTACTTCTGGATAAAGGATATTTACTTGTTTACATAACTCTAATCCATCCATTACTGGCATCTTTATGTCAGTCAAAATCAGATCTACAGATTGGTTTTTTAATACTTCAAGTGCATCTGCACCGTCCATTACATCATCAACGATTTCCCACTTATCACATAATTTTGGAATAATCTGTTTCAGAAAATTTCTTGTCAACTGTTCGTCTTCAACAATTAATAATTTATACATGGTTAAACCTCCCTATAATGATGTCTTTGGTAAAATTATTTTAACTGTTGTTCCTATACCTTCCTTACTTTCAACTTCAATACCATATTCAATACCATATTTTATCTTGATACGTCTGTTTACATTAATTAGGGCAATACCATTACCCTTTGCAGATAAGTCAAAGCTTTCTCCAATTTCTTTTTCAGTGTTCAACTTTTCCCTTAATATTATTAGCGCTTGTTCTCCCATTCCAACTCCATTATCTCTGATTATGAAGATTACATTATTATCTGTGATGGTATCTGTTATTTCAATGGTTGTGGTTTGTTTTTTAGCTTCGCATCCATGAATAACAGAATTTTCAACTACAGGCTGTAATAATAGAGCAGGAATAATATAATTATTAAGGTGATTATCTACATGGATTTTATAGTTTAGTCGGTCGTTGAATCTATTTTTTTGTATTGTTAAATAAGCGTCCAGCAATTGTAATTCTACAGATATAGTAATTTCTTTATCCATATGAGTCAAACCACGTAGAATAATACTTAGCTTATTTATAGTATTAACAGCCTGGGGCAAGTTGTCAGACTGAATTAACATACTTATCATGTTAAGAGTATTATATATAAAGTGAGGTTGAATCTGATTGAACAGTGTATTGATCTGTGCTTCTTTTTGGAGATATTTCGCTTCATAGATTTCACGAACCAATTTGTGATTTTCCTTGAACATATTCTTAAGTTCACCCACCATGTTATTCAATGAGCTTGATAGATAGCCTAATTCATCATTAGATTTTATAGGAAAGGCTACATCAAGGTCTCCATCTTGAATTTTATGTATATTATTTATTATCTTATTCAGTGGGCTAAGGAACATATACAGGTAAAATGATATTAGTAAAAGTGCAAGGATAAAACTAATCAAAGCTACTATGAAAGCACTGTTTCTTACATCTGATATTTTTTCATTGATGGTTGATAATGAAGTAACACCAATTACAGTCCAATCAGCATATTCTATAACATTTTTATTAATCAAGTATCCTTTGTTATTGCAGTTAATAGTTGTATAAGGTTTTTTGCCATTATAGGTTTTTGTATATACATCATCTATATCATCAGAAGTTAAATGAGGTACATTAGAGAATATTACCTGCTGATTGGCATCAACGATTATAATACCTCCATCTTTTCCGAAGTCTACTTTGTTACAGATATCACTAATACCGGAATAGTTAGCATCTACCTTGATTACTCCTAGAATCTTATCAGTATTTCTGGTACTTCTTAGAATACTCACTATGGAAAAAACAATATTCTTAGGGTCTTTGATAATCTGTTCAAGATGAGCTGAAACAAATATGGGCTGCTTTTTCTCTAGAGCTTTTTTATACCAATGATACTTAGTAAAATCCTGATTGGATTTTATCGTAGAAGTAATACGTTCACCTTTATATATTTCATCAGTCAATATAAATACTCGTAGTATATCTTTTCTTGGAATAATCAGAATCTGTTCAAGAAAATCTTCTATTGTTCTTGTTCTATATAGAGATTTCAGGTCAGAGTCATCAATGGTTTTATCTAATGCATCCATTACATCTTGGTCATAGTAAGGAGATAAGGATAATCTATACAGGTCTTCTAAATATGTTCTAATATTCAGTGACGTCAGTTCAACTATCTGCTGAACCTTTTGTGAAGATTGTTCCATAATACTGTCACTATATTTATTATAAGAGTATATTGATATAAATAAAATAGACGTTAATGTAAGCAGCGCTGTGCATATAAAAAGTTTAAATGAAAAATTACAACTTATTCTTCGCATTTTATCATACTCCTATAAACTTTTCTCTTTCTTATTAGGTAGTTAGCTTGCTCAGTACATAAAAATTACTAATTAATTATACCATATTTTTTATATTTTATTGATTATATATAAAAAAAACATACCATCATCGAAAATATAGGGTATTTATTTTTTCATGTGGTGGTTATACAATAAAATTACAGCAATAACAATGGGAATTATCAAATTTCCAAATTAATAAGAAAACGGGGGATTACAAGACTATGAAAAAATTTATATCTTTGTTACTAGTTATCATGACTTTTTCATTATTTACTGGGTGTGGTTCAAAAGAAAAAGATAAAACTGTAGATAATACACCTGTGAAAGAAGATAATGTGGACCAAGAGAACAAAGAACAAAAAACAGATTCAGATAAAGTTGTGCATATTAAATTTTTTACAGGAAAAGTTGAAACAGTTGATTTGATGAATGAAATCATTGATGATTTCAATAAAGAACATCCTGGAATTGTAGTTGAACAAGAGTTCCAAAAAGATGCAAGCAATGTTATCAAAGTCAAATTTGCATCAAGTGACATTCCTGATATTACTACTGTAGTTGCACAGGAATACATCGATCAAGGGAAATATTTAGATCTATCCAATGAAGCATGGTGGGACCGTATCCAACCTGCAATAAAAGATATGTGTACAGATGTTAAGAGTGGTAAACAGTATAGAGTAGCAAGTAATATGACTATGGCTGGTTTATTCTATAATAAGGCAATATTCGATGAACTAGGAATAGATGAAGCAAAAACATGGAAAGAGTTTGAAGAAGATTTAGCTAAGATTAAAGAAAGCAAACCAGATGTTGTACCTCTTTTCATGGCTGGAAAAGATTCTTGGACATTAGGACATCTAATAGAGTTTATGGCACATGGAGTTATTAAACAGACTTATGGTGTTACTGATTCCAAAAAAGCATTTTTAGCTAATGATGATGCCAAACTTCAGCTTGGTGCTGAAGGTGGACCAATGGATAGTTTTGCTTCTGTAATTATAAGTGGAAGAGATAAGAAATTATTCAACGATGATTTCTTGACAGCTACTTATGATAATCAAGTTGAAATGTTCGCTAATGGTGAAGCTGCTGTTATCAGTCAAGGAATGTGGGCTCTTAGTGGTATATTAGATAAAAACCCAGATATGGCAGAAAACATTGGATTCATGCCTTATCCAGCTATAACAGATTCTACTGAACCAGTAATATTAAGTGCTGAAGATTCAGCTTATGCTATTACTTCAGCTTCAAAACATCCAGAAGAAGCAAAAGAATTCTTAGATTATCTATTTAAAGCAGAGAATTTAAAGAAATATAGTGAATCAATAAAATCACCATGTGCATTCAAAGATGTTGATGCAGATTGGGGTCCAATAAAAGAGCAGGTTAATAATGCACTTAGTAATGGAGTTAACATTGGATTTAGTAATGAGTGTCCTTCAGGATTCTCAGGTGATGACGCAGGAAGAATGGTTCAAGAATTATATGCAGGACAATATGCTGCTTCCATAGATTTTGCAAAAGCTTACAAAGAAGTTTGGGATAAAGCATGGAATGCATCTAACTAGTTATTTAGGGGCTGTACTAGGTTATATAGTATACAATAGGCAGCCCCTATATTTTTATAGTTTAATTAGGTACATATAGTAAGATAATTAAAGTGGAGTGATGACGGAGTGATTTTTCGAAATAAGATAGTTTCCAAATTACATAATTTTATGATTTTACCAGCTTTTATTTTATTCTTTATATTTTTTATATATCCATTGATAAAAGGTATTGGCTTAAGCTTAACAGATTATGATGGTATGACTAAAGCCAATTTTATAGGATTAAAGAATTTTACCAGTTTTTTTCATGATAGTCGAGCAAAGAATGACGTAATAAACACAGTTCTATTTGCTTTGGGAAGTGCTCCACTATTGAATATATTCGGTTTCCTATATGCTTTACTTTTGGATAGTAAGTTCAAAGGTAAAGGTATAGTAAGAACTATTATTTATTTACCAGCAGTTGTAAGTCCATTGATTATGGGTTACATATGGTACTTTATTTTACAGCCACAAAGAGGATTCTTATTCGCAACTCTTGAAAGAATTGGTCTTAATGTTGCCAATGCCAATTGGATGGGGAATAGATATATGGCTTTGTGGGTAATTATTGTGGTTAATGTATGGCAGTTCGTAGGAATGACTATGGTAGTTTATCTAGCAGGATTACAAGCTATACCTGAAGAAATGCACGAAGCAGGGAAGATTGATGGGGCTACTTACGGTCAAAGGATAAGATATATAATTCTTCCTATGATGATTCAGCCTATTAAGATTAATGTTATAACCAACATTATAGGATCATTATCAGTTTTTGAGATAATAATGGCATTAACTGATGGAGGTCCAGGATATAGTACAGAGTCATTAAGTATCTATATCATGAGAAAGTGCTATGGTAGTTTCACTGGATACTCCACAGCAGTTGCAGTTATCCTATTTTTATTAATTCTATTTCCTGTTTTATTATCACTGAAATTGATGAAATCAAAAGAATATGATGCGTAAGGAGGCGACATGGTTGAAAAAATTTCTAAGAATTCTAGTTATAATATTAATTACATTACTTGCATTATTCCCGTTTTATATACTTAGCTTATTAGCTTTTACACCATCATCTATGAACTTTTCAAAAGAATTGATTCTCCTTCCACAATCATATTTCGAGAATTTTGGTGTCGCTTGGGAAAAGGCTAAAATGGGACGTTCAATTATTAATTCATTGATTATTACTCTAGGATCAGTAGCAGTTATTGTTTCATTTGCTAGTATGGCTGGATATGCTATCGCTAGAGTAAATAATAAATTCAACAGAATAATATATTATTTAATATTAGGGTGTATGATGATTCCAGGTATTATTAATACGGTACCTTTATATACTTTGATGATTAAAATAGGTGGAATTAACACACACTGGGCAATGATTTTAGTCTGCGCCGCTAATGCTTTACCTTTTTCAGTTTTCTTATTTACTGGGTTTATAAGGGGATTACCAATAAATATTGAAGAAGCAGCTATCATTGATGGTTGTACAAAAATAGGATCGTTCTGGAGGATTGTTTTTCCTATATTAAAACCTGTTACATCAGCAGTAATAATCATTAATGGGTTGAATATCTGGAACAACTATGCTCAAGCTATATTTTTCTTACAAAAACAATCTATGCGTACCATTCCACTTGCTATTTCCATGTTCTATCAACAATATGGAGCAAAGTGGCATCTAATGGCAGCCGCAGCAATGATTGGTTTAGCACCAGCAGTTGTAATATTTATTATCTTCCAGAAGTACTTTATTAAAGGTATTACAGCAGGTTCTGTGAAAGGATAGATAAATATTGCAGGATTACATAAAATGAAAGGTGATATTATGAAAGATTTGATAAAAGATATTTACCCTAACAAAGCTCAATATCTAGAAGGAGAGACCGTAGAAATTGTAATAGAATGGAATCCAGATATTAAGCCAACTGATGTTTGTATTTCTCTAGTGGTTTCTCACTTAGATGATAAGTACCTGTCCATTACGAAAGCAGTTGATAATAAAAGTGGAAATTCAATAATAGAAATAGAACCTCTGCAAGTTAATGGATATGGTGTAGACATTAGTATATTTGATGAAGAAAAGATTGTAGCAACCTATTCAACTGCTGTTGATGTAGCCTCAAGTCATAAGGATTCTCCAAGATATGGTTTCCTTAGCGACTTTGAATCAGAAGATGTATTGGATGATGAAGATGTATTATCCATGAAAAAACTTCATATCAATATGGTACAGTTCTATGATTGGATGTATCGACATGATGATTTAGTTAATGAAGAAGAAAACTATACTGATCTCATGGGTAAAAAAATATCATTGAATGCAATTAAGAATAAAATTGACCTTTGTCATAAAAATGGTATGAAAGCAATTGCCTATGGTGCTGTTTATGCAGCAAGCAAACCATTTTATGAAAACCATAAAGATGAGGCGTTATATAATAGCAACATGCAGCCAATATCTTTTATAGATAAATTCATAATTATGAATATTGAAGAGAAATCTCCATGGCATAGACATATCATAAATGAGTATGAGAGAGCTATTAGAGTCTTGGATTTTGATGGTATACATATGGATACTTATGGTTATCCAAAAAAAGCCGTAAGTAAATTGAGTGATGATAATCACATAGTTAATCTAGAAAATGAGTTTCCTGTATTGATCAATAATACAAGAGAACAATTAAGTAAGGTAAAAAGAGATGTTACTTTAATCTTTAATAATGTTGGGAATTGGCCTGTTAGTACTACTAGTGTAGCGGACCAGGATATGGTTTATATAGAAGTGTGGGATCCTTATAGCACTTATAATCACATACAATCTATCATTAGAGATACTAGAAGAGAAACAGATAAACCTATTATACTAGCTGCCTATTTGAAACCTTTTATGGATGAAGGTGAAGAAGCAGGGGCATATGCTCTGAAAATATTGACTGCAGCAATTATTTCTAATGGAGCATATCATTTGATACTTGGGGAAAATCAAGGGGTTTTAACACAAGGCTACTATGTGGATTATACCAAGATAAGCGATAATCTGTTTAGTGAAATAAGGAAGTATTATGATTTTATGATTAGATATTCAGACTTGTTCTATGATAAGAGCTTGATAGACGTATCTATGACTCATGCTTATGGAGACAATATGGAATACGTTTTTGAAGGCGATGATTTTAGTGCAACAGCTGATTCTAATAAAATATGGACAATTATAAGAGAAAGTGCTGACACGAAACTAATCTCATTGATTAATTTGAAAGGAAATGATGTGATATGGAATAAGGGAAAGAAACAACCAAAGATGAATTCTGCTATTAATCTTAAGATTCAAGTAGAAAAGGAAGTAAAAGATGTATATATTTCTTCACCAGAGCAAGCTGCACCTATAAAATGCCCTTACAATATAGTAGCTGGTGAAAGAGGAAATATATTAATAATGGACATAAACAGACTAGAAATGTGGACAGTTATCGTAATTAAACTTGGATAGATATGTTAGATACTATATATGAAAATGAGGAGTGGAAAGATGAAAAAATTAATGAGTTTATTTTTATCTCTTAGCTTACTTTTATTAACAATAAACACTACTGGTAATATTGCATTCGCTGCTGATAATTGTACTATTACTGAAGTTAGCGTTGATAAAGCAAGATTTAATACTGGTGATAATGTTACTATTTCTATTGAAATAAATAACCCGGATAGCATGGCAGTATCAAAAACAGTAACAACTAAAATATATCATTTAGAAAATCTTGTTGATACTTATAGTTCAGTTGTTGATGTTCAGCCTAATACAGTTACTACTCATACAGTAACATGGACAGCACCTAGCAACAATTACACAGGCTATTTAATATCAGCAGACATAGGTGATGGTGTTGAGGTTACTACTGGAGTTGATGTGTCCAATGATTTTACAAGATACCCTAGATATGGATATTCTGTAGACTTTCCTGTGGGAGAAACGTTAGAAGAAAGTAATGAAATGATAGAAAAATTAGCAAAAGATTATAATATCAATGTTGTTCAATACTATGATTGGATGTATAGACATGATATGAACTTCCCTAGTACAGGAAATACATGGGTTGATTTATTTGGTAACACTATTAGTGAAACAACTCTTCAAAATAGAATTAATAAGGGACATGCTCTCAACCAAAGTGCTATGGCTTATCAAATGGCATATATGGTACGTGAAGATTATGAAGATTATGGTGCTAAGAAAGAATGGGGTCTTTATAGAAACAAAGATTACAATATAAGCTATGATAAAGATAACCCATCAACTATTAATAACATAGATCAATTGATTTTCCCACTTGAAGGAAGTCCAGCACCTATATTATTTGCCATGAACCCAGCTAATAAGGATTGGCAGGATTTCATGAATAATCAATATACTTCAGCTGTTAACCGTTTAGGTTTTGATGGTATCCAAATAGACCAAATGGGTGATTTCTGGGGAAACATTAATTATTATGATTACTGGGGTAATTACGTTGATTTTGGTAAAACATTCTCAGATTTTGTAAATGATTCAAAAGAAACATTGACCAATAATAATAGCAGTAAAAATTATGTGACAATGAATGCTGTTAATGGAGCAGTACCACCAAATGATAGATTCTCTACATGGGATATTATGAATAATGCTGATACAGATTTTCAATTCAGTGAAATCTGGCAGAATTCTCCTACATATGATAGTTTGAAAAAATATATAGAATGGCAGAAATTAACAGATGGTGGAAAAACAATGGTTCTAGCAGCTTATATGAATCAACATACTAACGCTGGAACTTTATACGAAGCCGAAAATGCAAGTTTGAACGGATTAACAAGTGGAAATGATAATGGTACAACTTATATTACTGGTTTTGATAGTGCTGGTGATAGTGCAGATTTTAATATTTCAGTTCCAGAAGATGGCGTATATACCTTAGTATTCAGATTCTCTAATGGAGCTTCAGCAAGAGCAGATAAAAATATTTATGTTGATAATGAAAAAGTTATGACAGCTTATTTTGATTTAACTAGAACTGGATTAATGCCTGCTGACCCAAGCTGGTCTAATTATTCTAACGAAGCAGCTTTTACAGATCCAAAAACTTTATATCTTACAGCAGGAAATCATAGCATAAAAGTTCAACATGACAGTGATAATACTGGAGATATTCGTGTGGATAGTGTTACACTTGGTACTTTTAACAAAGCTTCAGTTCGTTTAACAGATTCAGCAATAGCTGCATCAGGTGCCATGCATATTGAAATGGGAACTGGTCTAAGCATGGCTAATGGATCAGGTAATTTCTGTGATACAGTTATGCTGGGTCACCCATATTATCCAAAAGCTTTCAAAATGATGAGGAATGATTTGAGAAGTGAAATGCAAAATCATTATGACTTCATTACTGCTTATGAAAATCTTCTATATGATCCAGATATCAACCCTGTTGATGGAGGAACACAAACAATCAGTATTGCAAATGAAAGTGTTACTGGTTCAGGTGAAAGTGGAAATATATGGTTTATACCAAAAACAAAAAATGACGACTATGGTATATTGCATTTAATTAATTTAACATCAGAGACTAATACTAATTGGCGGGATGTTACAGATGAACCAACAACTAAAACTAACCTTCAAGTAAAATATTATATACCTTATCATAAATCAGTATCTAACTTATATATGGCTAGTCCAGATAGAAATGATTGTATGACAGAGAATCTTTCATTTACTACAGGTACAGATAGTATTGGTAAGTATATTAGTTTTACAGTTCCTGAGTTAAAATATTGGGATATGATTTATTTTACATTTGGTAACGAAAGTGAACCATCAATATATG
This sequence comes from Vallitalea maricola, assembly GCF_036985595.1. Taxonomy (NCBI): domain Bacteria; kingdom Bacillati; phylum Bacillota; class Clostridia; order Lachnospirales; family Vallitaleaceae; genus Vallitalea; species Vallitalea maricola. The sequence continues at coordinate 23,419 of NZ_BTPU01000003.1, forward strand.
AAGCAGAAGATTCAATTAAAAAAGATGTAAGTACTAATACTAATCATTATGGTTATACAGGATCAGGATTTGTTGATTCCTATGGAGAAACATGGGATAGCGTTTCTTTTGACATAGAAGTTGAAGAAGAAGGGGATTATACATTAAGTTTTTCATATGCTAATGCAACAGGTAGTGAATGCAGCAGGGAACTTATTGTTGATAATCAGAACAAAGGTAAGATATCCTTCCAACCATTATCAGATTGGGATACTTGGGGAATAGCTGAAAAAGGTGTACATCTATTACCAGGTAGACATAGATTAGTAGTGCTGGTCACTAATGAATATACAGGTTACATTAATTTAGATAACTTACGTGTTGCTAAGCTATCTGAGAGTGTAAGAGGAGTATATATGAATAACTGGAAAGACTCAGTATACCTATGGAAAGAAACTCAAAATAATATAACACAACCTTTATTAAATGATGGTCCATCTATATATGAATTAAGATTCTATGAAAAAACAGATGTTGATGATTATAATAGAAACGAAATCAAGAATTACAGCATGTTCTTTAGAAATGAAACTGATAACAAGGTATATACAACTGGAAGTAATTTCAGAGCTTCAGGTCATTTTGATGATGATGGTATTTTCTATACTGCTTATGAGACTTATGCAGGAGAAAAAATGTCTCCAGAGATATCAAGAGATTATGCAGCCATTCCAAATGAGAATTTTATGGTTGTAAGATATATTGTTAAGAATAATACAGGAAATGAAAAGACTTATAATATCATGGATATGCTTCATGTGGATAATCATAGTAGTAATGATATAACAGCTTCATATGATTCTACTAATAAAGTAACTACTATAGACATGAGTGGGGCAGGACAGTATTATATTGCTCATGGTACATTGGAATCAGCTATTAATGACTACCAAGTAGCAGATGATACAGTATCAGATAGAAATAATAATGTTTGCTCACCATGGCATACTTTTAATAACGATGGTACTTTGAAAAATAACAGTTCTGTAACTTGTAGAGATATATCCACTGCATTTACTAAGTCAGTTACTCTACAACCACAAGAATCAACTGATATATATTTTTATTTAACAATAGGTAAAGATAGTTCAGAAATTCAAAATACCATTAATACAATAACAGCACAAAATGGTAGTTATTGGATGAATACTATGGAAACTAATTACTCAAATTGGTTGAACGAAGGTAAATCTGTAAACTTTGACCAGCCAAAATTAAATTATTGTTATGAAAATATATCTGTAGCATTAAAGCAATCAATTGTACCTGGAACATATAATGATGGTGTAAAAGATGTAGCTAAATTTGCATCACTACCAGCTACTACTAATCCATCAGCTTATTCTTATAAGGTATGGGCAAGAGATTCAGCTGTTACAGCTATGTCACTAGATGCTTCAGGTCATACTGATGAAGCTGAGAGCTATTGGTATTGGCTGGCAGATCGTCAAATAAAGACTGACCAAGGCAGTTGGAAGAAACCAGGTACTTTCTGGACTTGTTATTGGATATGGAATAATGAACCAGTTTCTTTTGTAGAACCAGAGTATGATTCTATAGGTATGTTTCTAGTAGGAGCTTATAGGCATTATGAAAGTTTGGATGAACCAGCTAAAACTAACTTCCTAAACAATATATGGGATGATTATAAAAGGTCAGCAGATTTTGTAATGAATAACATTGATTCAAACGGTTTTGGTGAAGCAGATTGTTCTATATGGGAAGAACAGGTTGAATATAATGCATTTACAGAAGCTCTATATGCTGCTGGTTTAGATGCTGCTCAAGAAATGGCAAAAGCTAAAGGACTACAGTCTTTGGCAGATAGTTATAATGGTGCCGCAGGTTCCATACGTTCAGCTATCCAAAGAAGTTCAACAGATTCAGTACCAGGATTATGGAATCAAACAGATCCTAATAATAGATATTACAACAGAGCTGTTAATCTAGATGGTACACCAAGAACAACAGTAGATGCTTCAAGTGATGTTTTAGTTACTTATGGTGTTATTGATATGATGTCAAAGCGTGCTTATGACCATTATAATAAAGTGACTAATACAATATCTCATGATACATATGGTGTAACAAGATATGAAGGAGATACCTTCTATACAGGTAAAAATTCTTGGGATCCAGGTGGAGTCGAAGCTTTTGAAGACGAGCCTTCGTGGACACAAATGACTATGTGGGTGGCTATGATGGAAATTTTCAGCGGTTATGATTCTCTTAGAGACAATGCTCTACGACGCCTAGAATGGTTTGCTGATAGAACTGCATTAGGTTATGCTCCACAAGGAGAAGCAGTTTCTAATGTTACATTGAAACCATGTATAAGTACTATGATAGAGCCTATCACAGGAGCTTCATATATTATGACTGCTCTAACTTACGAAGATAAATTTGATATGCGTATTACACCAAATCAATATAATGCAGGAGCTAGATATACTGTTAATGTTCATGATGGATGCAGAGATACAAGTAATGATTATGATACTATATCAGATTGGCATCAATGGACATACATACCTTATTACTTAGATAAAATAGGTGATAATACTGCTGGTGATCCAACAAGAGATATTGAAAAAATATATATTTCCAATGATGATAATAATATGTACATCAGAATTGACAATGTAGGAAATACTTTACCTAATTATAACGTAAATGGTGATAAGTTCGTAGTATCCGTTTACTCACAAGATTTTAGTAATGGAAGTATTAGTACTACTAACAACAGTTTCTACGGTGCTACATTAGATAGAGACTATGGCTACATGGTTACTAGAAGAAGTGATGATTCCAATTACACAGCTTACAATGTAGATTCTAATAACAATTGGCAGTTGGATAAACAAATCACTAGTGTTATTGCACCTCAATGGGAAAGTACTTCTGGTAGAATAGAGATGGTTATTCCACTATCAGAACTTTCAAGTGGAAGTGTTAGTACTGGAGATTGGGCTAATATGAAGATTGCATTAGGACTAGATAATGGTTCAGGTATGCAGGAAACAGACTATATGAATATTCATTATAGAATTACTGGTAATAATGAAAGCTGGTTATTTGGTAATTCAGAAGAGTAAAATTAGACTATGTAAATATTACGTTGTAAAGGAGCTGGCTATGCCAGCTCCTTTATTAGAAAAAGTTTCAATTATGTTTCTTTTCTTTATTCTGATATTTTATTACTACTTGATAAGAATCATTAGCGCTTAATTTAGCTTTTTCAGCATCTGATTTTGTTATTTCATATGTCTTCATTTGAATAGCAAATCCACCTTCATCAAATGTTATGTAATAATGACCATTTTCTTCACTAATATCTATTCCGTAATCAGAGAATATGACTTTCATATATTCACGCTCCTTTAATTAAATAAGTTTGTAACAGTTATTTTATCTAATGGTACCTGATCAATTGTAGCCTCTGGTATGCCACCACCGGTAAAACCACCTGGTATCCATTGATCATTAGCACCAAACTCATTTCCACTTGGCATTCTTAAACCTGTTGGGTTATCAATATCTACACGAACAGGTGTATTGCCTAATGTACCTGGTTCAAGGCTTAATAATTGCTCTAGTTTAGATACATCTCCTCCTGATTTAGCAATTAAATCATCAGCAACTGATTTTGGCATTACAAAAGTTCCACTAGGAGGTCCAACTGGTCTATTTGGTGCTTGCCAAGTTATTTTAGTTACACCATCATCAAACTTTGCTAAATGTTTATCAATATATTGTTTTGGCATATAAGTTGAAGGATCTGGTCTTAACCCTTTTTCGGTGGAGATTATTTCATCCACAACTTTTGGATTAATAATATCATCTAAATTCTTAGTAAATTTCTTCTCAATCTTCTCTACTACATTATCGATAGTATCTTGTATCTTGGTAGTAAACTTATCCAACATAGATGATATACCATCAATAATCTTACTTACACCTTTTTTGGCTCCTCCTAGCATCTTACTAATAAAAGGACTATCAAGGAGATTATCAATGGAATTAGGTAAGTTCTTTAACCATGAAATCATATGAGTACAAGCTTTTTTAATTTTCTCTATAATAGCTTTTGGATTATCTATTTTAGATAATATCTTAGCTATAGCCTTAGCGTCATCACCTGCGTTAAATATCTTTTTAAGTATTCCTTTTATTCCTTGTCCAATAGCTGGTATAAAAGCTATACATGATAGAGCAACATTCACAAAATCATTCTGTAATAAGTACAATCCAGCATTAATTAAATCACATACATCACCACAAAATGGTACCCATCCAACTATATCAAGTACTGTATGTGTCCATTCTAAAGCTGTATCTAAAACACTGCTGTTCTCTTCTTTTTCCTTTTCTTCTGCCCTTCTTATAGCTTCCTCGTTACGATTATAAATCTCAAGATATTTAGCATCTATCTGCTCTAAAGTTAATGCTTCCTTATCTTTATATACCATAAGGGTAGCCAATAGTTGTGGGTAATACTTAGGATTGATCCCTCTGCTGCTTGGGTCAGTTGCCATCCATCCTAGTACCATAGCATGCCCAGCCTCTTTATAAGATGGAATATTACTAATTGCACACCTGTACTTATCTTCTGAATCAGGAAAAGTATTTAATGTACTCATCCACGGTTCATAATCTAGCGTAGCTATATCATTAGGTAATTCCTTCATAGCTTCTTGATGTTTTATAGCTAAATCTTTCAGATTTTCATAAACAGGAGCAAAAAACTCACCTATCTTTTTAATATGAGACCAGATATTATTCCATACATTAGAGAATACTGATTCAAAATCATTAGTTTTATCAACTGCAGTATATTTTCCTTCATATTTATTAATAAGAGGGTCATTGCCTGTTATATTAAAATCACCAGTCTCAATAAGTATATTATTATAAGAAGGTAATCCAGCCCTGTAAGCAATACCTGTACAAGGCTTTATATCAATAAAACTATCAGCTGTTTTTAGAGCATTTCTTGGGTCATCTAATACAAAAAAATCAATAGTTGCCTGACCTATCTTACGGAAAAAGTCAAGTAAATGTTTTATGCTTGAACTGAAATCAAAACCTTTGAAAGGATAGTTACCCATAGGAGAATTAGGATTTTTATTGCTACTTATAGAAGAATTAATAGTAAGATTGTCTAAACCAACTAACTTACTAATACTATCTTCAGCTTGACTATATGCTTGTCCTGATGAATTTATAAAATCTCCTAACCTGAAGATTTCATCCTCAAGTTTACTCAATTCATGATATAGATTCCTCATAGTACTATCTATACTGTTCCGTGATTTAATATCCCAGTCCAACGAATTACGTATAGAATTAAAATTGTCTTTTACATTGTCAACATTAGATGCAATACTTTTTACTCTACTTTCATTTCGACTTAATTCTTGGTAGTGTATTGTTAATTCGGATATAATCTCACCTCCATATTATCATAATGTTTTATAAAATTCTAGTTATAATAAGTCAACAAGATGAAGTTAATAAAAGAATTACTACTTGAAATAAAACTAAATATCAATCAAATATCATAATGCTGTAAAATATTATGTAAATTTATAATATTTAATATACTCACATACCATAATGTTAATACTATAAAAAATATTTTTCAACAAATCCTGACGAACTGCACGTTTGATGGGATAAAATGCATGTAAAATTAAAATATAACAAAATAAGAGCTGAAAGTCAGTTGGAATTTATGCATAATTACAACATAATAATATTGAAATCAACAAGCAAAGAAAAGTGTAATATGGTTCATTTTACGAAGACCGATCCTTCAGGAGTAAGGCGAAGTAAAATGAACCATATTACACTCACATCATATCCGTCAGTCAAATTAAAGTAACTCAGAAGAGTAAAAGTTAATAAAATTAGACTATGTAAATATTACGTTGAAAGAAGCTGGCTATGAGCCAGCTCCTTTATTTTAATTATGTAATTATAATTATCTAGACTTTAATATTTCCATTATAGCTTTTAATGTGAAGAGAATAAGTAAGATAACAATAAATAACTTTCCTTTTTTATTGGATTCTCTAAAATCCCTTATTGTATATCTAATCAGACTTACTAATAATGTAATAATAAATATACAAAATACCAAAGAGATAAACATATATAATTTTTCTTGAATCATAACTTCATTACCTATTATTAATTCCATCACTGTTAAAAGTAGTACTAAAACAAATGATATTGAGAAAATAATAATCCAGTATTTTTTCCTAGCCAGTATTTTGAATTCACGATTATCGTTTTTCATTTTTCCATCCTTTGACTATTTAATTTAATTGTGTATCGTAATTTATGTCATCAGGTTCATTATCAATATAATCATTTTTTAAAGATTTTAGGTTATAAAATATACCAGAAGAATTTAAGAGTATTGAGGTAGCTTCATATAATCTTGCAATATTAGAAGGACGGTCTATTAGTTTAATATCATTCATTCTCGTGTAACCTATAATATCATTACCAGCATAATAATACGTACTAGTTAAATGTGTAACTTTAGTTCTCATAGCATTTACAGAAGATTTAATACCAGAAGCACCACCAAAGATATCAACGCCGTAATAGCCTAGTTCACCAATAGATTCACCCAGTTTACCTCCACTTTCACTATAATTAGTTTCATTTCCTAAAACCATATTACCGATATCAACTGTTTCACCTATAAGTGAGCCAACCATTTTTCCAGTTGGTTTGTAAACATGATCTCTAAATAAATTTTCAGACCCTACGCTTTTAAAATCATTGTTATTTATATGTTTAAAATCTTGAATACCATTATATACAGAATTAATACCATGGGCTAATGATACATAAGCAGGTACTGCAGTACCTGATGAAAAGAATATCCCTCCTGCGGATACAACAGTTGTAGCAACACCACCTACAATCTCTACTCCAGTATATAGATATTCACCTATATGATTGTCAACATACCAATCACTAACATCTTGAGCTCTGTCTCCAATCCAATCACCTACATCATCTACCCATGAAAACCAGCCTTCATCTTCATCGGTCTCATTATTGTTGACTAACTGTGTATTTGTACTTGTTATCTTTTCAAAAACATACTGATTAGAACCTCGTAGATAATTTAGTGTATTAAACATTTTTGGTTCAAGTCCACCAGTATAAGGTACATCATAACCTTGGTTTCTGAGATATTCCTTAATTTGTTCTAATCTACCTTCTTCACTGTAAGGAGCCCTATTAAGACAATTATCTAAAGCAGGTAAATCTTTAATAATTTGAGTTAAATAAGATTGAACCATCGGGTCAGCAGTAGATTGTATAAGTACGGGATTTTTATCAGTCACTATTGATTTTGCTATATAGTCACTAGATATATTATTAATTTTTATACCATTGTCTAAATAAAATTGTTTGATATAATTAAGTTCTGTTATTGGAAATTCATGTCTCATAAAGTCAGCAGTGATTTGTCCTATTATACTGAAAAAATTAAGTAAATGTTTTATATTAGAACTAAAATCAAAATTCTTAAAAGGATAGTTACCTGTAGCAGAATTAGAATTCTCATTGCTACCTATAGAAGAATTAATAGTAAGATTATCTAAACCAACTAACTTACTAATACTATTTTCAGCTTGACTATATGCTTGTCCTGAGGAGTTTATAAAATCTCCTAACCTGAAGATTTCATCCTCAAGTTTACTCAATTCATGATATAGATTCCTCATAGTACTATCTATACTATTTCGTGATTTAATATCCCAGTCCATTGAATTACGTATAGAATTAAAATGGTCTTTTACATTGTCAACATTAGATGCAATACTTTTTACTCTACTTTCATTTTCACTTAATTCTTGGTAGCATATTGTTAAATCAGAAATAATCTCACCTCCATATTATCATAATATTTTATAAAATTCTAGTTTTAATAAGCATACATAATAAAAACAACATTAAATCTTTTAAAAGTAGATATATTACCAATAAATAAGTTGTTAAATATTATGTATGTTTAAAATATTTAATATACTCATATACCATAATGTTAATACTATAAAAAATATTTTTCAACAAATCCTAACGAACTGCACGTTTGATGGGATAAAATGCATGTAAAATTAAAAAATAACAAAATAAAAGATGAAATTTGGTTGAAATTTGTGCATAATTACAACATAATAATATTGAAATAAACAAGAAAAAAAGTGTAATATGATCCATTTTACGAAGAACCATATTACACTCACATCATATCCGTTAGTTCAATTAAACTAACACAAACTTACATAGTTGAGTATATCTAAACGATTATGGTATAATCTAATATAAATATATTGAGAAAAATTAAATTACAAATATTTAATATTAACCCATAAATAAATTATAGATAGGTAGGTTTAAACATGAATATATTGTCCGCAGAAAATCTCTCTAAAAGTTACTCAGAGAAAACTTTATTTGAAAATATTACATTTGGTATTGATGATAATGAAAAAATAGGTTTAATAGGCGTTAATGGTACAGGAAAATCCACATTACTAAAGACTTTAGTAGGTATAGAATCTCTTGATGAAGGAAAAGTAGTTACTGGCAGAGACGTAAAAATTCAATACCTATCCCAGAATCCTGACTTTGATAACGAATCTACAGTACTTGAACAGATTTTTCAAGGTGATAGTAAAGAAATGAAACTTATAAGGGAATATGAGCTAGTAGTCCAGAAATTAGAAAAAGAATACGATAATGTTAAATTACAAGAAAGATTAACAAAACTTAATAGTGACATGGATTCTTACGATGCTTGGAAAATGGAAAGTGAAGCTAAAAGCATTCTAACTAAGCTTGGTATACGAGACTTTGAGTCAAAAATGGGGATTTTATCAGGTGGACAAAGAAAAAGAGTTGTTTTAGCAGCCGCCTTAATTCAACCATCAGATTTACTTATTCTAGATGAGCCCACAAACCATATTGATGATACTTTGATTGAATGGCTGGAAGATTATCTTAATAATCGTAAGGGTGCATTATTAATGATTACACATGATAGATATTTTCTTGATAGAGTTACCAACAGAATTCTGGAGCTGGACCAAGGCGGGTTATATTCCTATATAGGAAATTATAGTTTATATCTAGAAAAGAAAGCCGAACGAGAGCAAGAAGTCATTAATAAAGAATTAAAAAGAAGAAATATATTTAGAAATGAACTAGAATGGATAAGAAGAGGAGCAAGAGCTAGGTCTACCAAACAAAAAGCTAGAATAGATAGATTTGAACAACTAAAAGAACAAAAAGTTGATTTAAGACAGCAGAATATGGATATTACAGTGGGGTCAAGAAGACTAGGTAAGAAAATTATTGATATCCATAATGTATCTAAGAGTTTTGATAGTAATACTGTATTAAAGGATTTTGACTATACAGTTCTTAGAGATGATAGAGTAGGTATTATAGGTGCTAATGGAATAGGAAAATCAACATTACTTAATATGATTGACGGTAGACTAACCCCTGATAATGGAAGTATAGATATAGGTGAAACAGTAGTTATCGGTTATTACTCACAAGAAAATCTTGAAATGGATGAAAGCCTTAAGGTTATTGAGTATATTAAAGAAGTTGCAGAATATATAACTGCTGGAGATAATTATAAAATAACAGCTTCACAGATGTTAGAAAGGTTCTTGTTTACAAAAGAAATGCAATATACTTTTATTAATCGTTTATCAGGTGGGGAAAAGAGAAGATTGTACCTGCTTAGAGTATTGATGCAGAATCCTAACGTACTTCTACTAGATGAGCCTACTAATGACCTTGATGTACAAACACTTACTATTCTAGAGGAATATATTGAGAACTTTAAGGGTGTAGTTATTACAGTATCTCATGATAGGTATTTCTTGGATAAGATATGTGATAAATTATTTGTTTTCATGGGCAATGGTGAGGTTAAACAGTTTACAGGAAATTATACTAATTATATCAAGATTAATCCTAATGTTATGGATAGTAATGAAGAGAATGTAAAAGTTAATAATAAAGAAAAAGAAAATACAAAATCTAACTATAAGCAAAGAGAAAGAGCTCCTAAGTTTAGTTACAAAGAGAAGATAGAATATGAGGAGATTGATGGTAAGATTGAAAAAGTTGAGGATAAAATAAGTAAGGTGGAAGAAGAGATAGGTAAGGGTGGCAGTGATTTTGTGAGGTTACAGGAACTTACTGAAGAAAAAGAGAAGTTGGAGAGTAAGTTGGTGGAGTTGATGGATAGGTGGGAGTATTTGAATGAATTGGCGGAGAGGATAGCGGATTATAAGGAGAGATAATTTATATATAGATAAATTATACTAAAAAACGACAATAGTCTACAGTGAAGTTATAGAAAGTGACGAATTAATAATTTGTTACTTTTTTTTGTAACTTTTTATTGATTGTGTGCCTTATATAAGAGGAGATATTTTTATGGAGGTGTGAAAAATGACGTTAACTGCAATTTAGTTACAGTATATAAATAGGAATAATATGGATAAATGTATTTTAGAATATAATAAGAATAATTGTATTTAAAATAGTAAAATTATTGAATTACGTATCAAAGTAAAGTTGCTAAAATATTTAACTAAAAAGTAAGTAATAGTAGATCTAGTTGATTAATTTAGAGGAGGATTAAATTATGAAAATAATAAGAAAAAATTTCAGTGTTATTATATATATCGTTATATGTGTTATATTATATAGTAAATTTAAAATAAATATAAATGTATATGCACAAGATTTAGCAGAAGGATACATTGATTATGTTCTTAGAAGTAACCATACCATCGCACTAAAAAATGATGGAACAGTATGGGCTTGGGGAGCTAATCATGATGGAAAATTGGGAGATGGAACAACAATAGGTAAAAATTATCCAGTTCAAGTAATAGGCTTAACGAATATTGAAACTATCATTGATGGTGATGGTTATACCTTTGTACTAAAGAATGATGGAACAGTATGGGCTTGGGGAGCTAATCATCATGGACAATTAGGGGATGGTACAACAACAAATAGGTTAATACCAATACAAATAAAAAGATTAACGAATATTAAAAACATTATTGCTGGAGGTAGTCATACTATAGCACTAAAAAATGATGGAACGGTATGGGCTTGGGGAGCGAATAATAATGGACAATTAGGAGATGGAACAAGAATAGATAGACTAACTCCAGTGCAAATAAAAGGATTAACAGGCGTAAAAACTATTGCTGTAAATTGGTATCGCAATATAGCACTAAAATATGATGGAACAGTTTGGGGTTGGGGAAAAAATGAAAATGGAGAATTAGGAGATGGAACAACAACAGATAGGTTAATACCAATGCAAATAAAAGAGTTAACAAATGTAAAAAGTATTGTCATTAATTGGTTTCATAGTATAGCACTGAAAAATGATGGAACAGTTTGGGGCTGGGGAAAAAATGATCAAGGACAATTAGGAGATGGAACAACAACAGATAGGTTAACTCCAGTGCAAACAGAAATACTAACAAATGTAAAAACTATTGCTGCTGATATGTATCATAATATAGCACTAAAAAATGATGGAACAGTATGGGCTTGGGGAGGAAACGGCAATGGTCAATTAGGAGATGGAACATTAACTGGTGATAGGATTATACCTGTACAAGTAAAAAATTTATTGGATATTAAATCTGTGCAAATAGGGAGTGATTACTGTATAGCACTAAGAAATGATGGAACAGTATGGGCTTGGGGTATAAATAGTTATGGGCAGCTAGGAGACGGAACAAAAAAAGAAAAGGCTATCCCAGTACAAATACTAACAGATGTTATAAAAATAGCAGTAGGAAGTGATAATGCTATAGCAATTAAAAGAAATGGAACCGTATTGGGATGGGGATCAAATTATTGGGGAGAATTAGGAAATGGGATAAATGCAAGAAGTGTGTTGAATCCAACATATATTTATGCGTTGTATGCACCTAATTATCCACAACAACCACAAAATATATCAGTTATACCAAAAATTAGTAATATTAATCTTTCATGGTTAACAGCTTTAAATGCTATTAATTATACAGTTAAAAGAGCAACAACTTCAGGGGGAGAATATACAATATTAGCTGAAAATATAACATCAACAACTTTCATAGATAAGAATGTTGTTAATGGTAAAACCTACTATTATGTGGTAAGTGCTGTTAATAATGGTATATCAATCGATTCATCAGAAGTATCAGCAACATTTAAGACAATAGTGCCTACAATACCAACTAATGTGAGTACAACAAGTGCGAGTCATACTATAAAATTAAGTTGGGATAGTGTAACAGGAGCAGAAAGTTACATAATAAAAAGAAGTACAATATCAGGAAGTGAATATACAGTTGTAGCAGATAACATAACAGAAACAACTTATACAGATGAAGGAGTAAGTAACGGAACCACATATTACTATGTAGTTGTATCAAAAAATGAAGCAGGAGAAAGTGGAAACGCAACAGAAGTTACAGCAAAACCAAAAGAACCAATAACAGTACCAACAGCTCCAACCAATGTAAATGCCACAGGAGATAATAAAAGAGTAGTATTAAATTGGGATAAAGTAACAGGAGCAGAAAGCTACATAATAAAAAGAAGTACAACATCAGGAAGTGAATATACAGTTGTAGCAGATAACATAACAGAAACAACTTATACAGATGAAGGAGTAAGTAACGGAACCACATATTACTATGTAGTTGTATCAAAAAATGAAGCAGGAGAAAGTGGAAACTCAACAGAAGTTACAGCAAAACCAAAAGAACCAATAACAGTACCAACAGCTCCAACCAATGTAAATGCCACAGGAGATAATAAAAGAGTAGTATTAAATTGGGATAAAGTAACAGGAGCAGAAAGCTACATAATAAAAAGAAGTACAACATTAGATGATGGATATACAGCTGTAGCATCTAATATTACTACGTTAAACTATACAGATACAAATTTAACTAATGGTACTACCTATTATTATATAATTGTTGCAAAAAATAAAGCTGGAGAAAGTGATAATTCAGCACAAGTTTCAGCTGTACCTAATAGTAAACCATTAGCTCCAACTAACTTAAGTGCTATAAGTAATGACTTGTCGATTAAATTAAGATGGGGTAGTGTTTCAGATGCAGACAGTTATATTATAAGAAGAAAGTCAATATCAGAAAGCAATTACCAAACAATAGCAACAGATATTACAACAACGACTTACACTGATACAGGATTAAATAATGGAAAAACATATTTCTATGTAGTTCTGGCAAAGAATGAAGTAGGAGAAAGTGCAAATTCAGATGAAATATCTGTTATACCATTAAATGGACCACCAGCAATACCTACGAACTTAATAGCTGAGAGCAGTAATGAATCTGTCAATCTAACATGGTCCAATACAAATGGAGCTTTTACTTACAAAATAAAAAGAGCAACAACTTCAGGCGGACCATACACATTAGTAGCTAATAACATCACTGGTACTACTTATAAAGATACTGGTTTAACTAATGGAACAAGCTACTATTATGTAGTATCTGCAGTTAATACCAAAGGAGAAAGTGCAAATTCAACTGAAGTAATATCACTACCAGATATAACAAAACCTAATTCACCAACAGGGATTAACGTATCTACAGCAGATAAAAGAGTTAATTTGACATGGAATAAAATTGTTAATGCAGATAGCTATATAGTCAAGAAAGCAACTACTTCAGGAGGACCTTATACAATAGTAGCTAATAATTTAACAAAAACAACCTATACTGAGTTAGGATTAAATAATGGAACATCATACTACTACATTATAATTGCTAAAAACGAAAAAGGTGAAAGTGAGCCATCTATTGAGAAAGAAGCTGTACCAGGAATTCAAAAGCCTAATAATGTAATCATACAAGTAGTAGATAAAGAAATAAAATTATCATGGGATCCAGTATCTAATACAGATGTATATAAAATAAAACGTTCAGAGAATTTAGATGGTCCTTATACGGTATTAAGTGAAGGTATAACAGGAACAAACTATGTTGATAACAGTATAAAAGAAAATAAATTATACTACTATGTTATATCTGCTGTTAAAAGTCTAGGTGAAAGCCCAGAAACAGAACCGGTATCAGCTCTTGTAAAAGATTCTGTAGATAAAAGATATATTTTACTTGTAGTACTTAATAACGGTATGCAAAAAGAATATGATGTAGATACATCTACAGCTGTTAAATTCATAAACTGGTATTTAAATAGAGCTAATGGAATTGGAAGTCCATTTTTTACCTTATTTAATCAAGAAAAAGAAGACGTTTTTGAAAACAGTAAAGATTATATAGGATTTAATACTATTTTATATTATCAACTCAATGAATATAAAGTTTATATGCAGAAATAGAAGGATGAGGTGGAAAGTACAATGAATATAAAAAAGATAATTAGTCAAGTGCTTCTTTTAGTACTACTAGTAAGTATTGTAAGTATAGATACACATGCTACTGTACCTTCAAAAGTAAGAGTATACGAAACTCAATCTTTAGACGGTGGGGTAAAATTAAGATGGTCTACAATTTCTAATGCTACTAGTTATATAGTAAAAAGAGCAGAAACAAGATTGGGAAATTATACTGTTATTGAAGATAACTTATTAGAGAATACATATGAAGATACAGAACTCGAAAATGCAAAAACTTATTATTATAAAGTTATAGCTAAAAATGCTGAGGGAAAAGGACAAGAGTCTGAAATTGTGGAAGCAACGCCATCAAAATCAAATTACTTATGGATTGAGATATATGGTTTTAATTCATCAATCGCTAAGTTAGAATTATTTGACGAAAAAGATAATAAAATTTATTTTGATGAGGGATCATTTAATGATCCAACAATTAGAGGTTCATATTATAATTGGGTTTCAGCTATTAAAAATGATGGAGTGTTTTTAAATTCAGCAAATTCAAATACTTATAATTCAGATTATATACCAACAACTCGTATTGGTTTAAAATTAAAACCACATATCGGTATAAAAAAAATTAGCTTTAATGGATATGGTATTAGAGCCAATTTTTATGAGACTATTGAAACATCATATTCTAAAAATCCACAAACTTTTGGTGAAGTAATTTTCACTAATGCTAACAATACAAAATATGAAATTTTAAGATCAGGTTTAGAGGCACAAGGTAAAGATAAAGAAGTTAGTTTACAATGGAATTCTGTAGCAAGTGTCAAAAGCTATATGATTAAGCGAGCAGAATATCAAACTGGTCCGTTTAATGTTATTGAAGGCAATATTTTAACAACCAGATATACTGACAAAACTGTTGACAATCAAAAGACATATTATTATAAAGTAGAAGCTCAAGACCTTTTAGGTAATATTATAGATTTGGGAACAGTATCTGCGAAAACAACAAAATGTATGTTTGTTATAATGGAATTATTTGAATCAAATAATACTACATATAATTCTAGTAGACTTTATGAATTGAATATATTGGATAATAACGATGATATTATAAATTATAGAGTTTCTCAAACTGCATGCTTTAATACTCCAATAGACTATGATCCAGAAAGTAGAATTTATAAAAAAGAGAATCATTACTATAGATATGGTAATTTACATGATAATAATGATACGAAGTATATAGGTAGTCAACTTGGCAATGGGCAATGGGCTAGATTTATTTTAAAACTAGATGATAACATTGGAATATCAAAAATTAATCTATGGACAGGTAATGATTATGCCCCTAAAAAAGTGACTTTTTTTACAGCTTTATCCTATGATTATGAAAACAATTTAAAACTAAGAAAGAATACTAATTTTGCATTTTTTTCAGAAAAAACATTAGCAAATACCGGAGAATTAATAAAATACGAATTTACCCAAACCTCCCCAAACACACCACAAGGTGTAAATGCTATTTCTCAAGATACAAGAGTTAATATTAAATGGAATAAAGTAGATAATGCAGACAGCTATAAAATAAAACGTTCCACTTCACCAAGTGGTCCTTACACAGTTATCCAAGAAGATATAGTGGATTTACAATACACTGATACTGGAGTTATTAATGGAACAGAGTATTACTATGTTGTATCAGCAGTTAACAAAGGTGGAGAAAGTAATAATTCATTAGAAGCTAGTGTTATACCAAGTGCAAAATTACCACAAACACCTACAGGATTAACAGCAAAATCACAACAAAATGGAATAAACTTATCTTGGAATCCAATATATAATGCAAGTAGTTACACTATAAAACGTTCCGAAACAGCGGGCGGACCTTATGAAACAATATTGGAAAATACAACAGACACATCATTTAGTGATTCAGGCTTGATTTTTGGTACAACATATTATTATGTGATAACAGCTAATAACTCTATAGGTATCAGTAATAATAGTGAAGAAATACAAGGTACACCTGGACAGGTATTACCAGAAAAACCTATAAATATAATCACCAAAGTAAAAGAAAATAATGTATATCTCACATGGGATACAGCTAATCATGCAGTAAGTTATAATGTTATGCGTTCTGAGACTGAAGATGGTACATATAATGTAATTGAAAATGTAAAAGGTATATCTTATAAAGATGTGACTGCTGAATCTGACAAAACATATTTTTATAAAATAATAGCTGTAAATGAACAAGGTGAAAGTGAAACTTCCGAACAAGTAAGAGTTGTAGTAAAAGATAATATAGAGCAAAAAATACTCTTATCATTAACAATGAAAAATGGTTCAACTAAAGAATATGTCATAACTCACAGTCAACTAGTTAAATTTATGAGTTGGTATCAAGATAATACTGTTAAAAAAGGTTTACCATATTTCACATTAATAGCAAAGAATAGATATGGTGCATATAAAAGTAGTAAAAAATATATTTTATTTGACTCAATAATGGCAATTGATGTAAAAGAAGTACAATCTAATTAAGATAAAAAGATGGATTCATTAACATATATGTTGATAATATGTTAATGAGTTCTCTCTTAATGATTTTAGTAATTGATAACATGTACTTACTTAACTATATAAGTAGAATTAAATAATTGCTCTAGATTTGCAAGGAGGAAAATAAATGAAAAAGATAAGATATCTTATACTATTGACTTTTTTGATAGTTTTAAATTCATGCTTATTTGTTAAAGGAGCTTCACTTCCATCAGTTCCAACAAATATTCAAGCAACCTCTAACGATAATAAGATTGTATTATCATGGGATGAGGTAGATGATTGTAAGCAATATGAAATAGAAGTAGATGGAGTAGTAATAGATAATAGTCAATACACCATATTTGAGCATGAAAATCTAATGCCATTAACAACTCATAATTATAGAGTCAGAGCATTAAATGAAAATGGTAGAAATGAATGGAGTTCTATAATAACTCAAAAAACAGCTAATCCCAAATTACAACATATAAACATCATGAAAAGTAGTAAAGAATTAATACAACCAAGATATGGTTTTGGAACAGTAACACTTAATAATAAAATATATATAGTAGGTGGATATGGTGATGGTTATATAAGTACAATAGAAGAATATGATCCAGTACAAAAAATGTGGGAAATAAAAACAACTATACCAACCAATAGAATGCAGCCATGTGTTGTAGCTCATAATAACAAAATATATATTATTGGAGGATATAATAACCAAGAAAAAGAATTAAATACTGTAGATGTTTATGATTTGGAAAAGGATTCATGGGAACAAGTTAAATCTATGCCAACCAAAAGAAGTGGGGCAACTGCAGTACAATATAATAATAAAATCTATGTAATAGGTGGTTATAATAGCCAACAAAAAGTGTTAGATGTGGTAGAAGTATATGATACTAAGACGAATTCATGGACAACTATAAAGTCTATGCCAACAAAAAGAAGCCTAATGGATGCTATTGTATATGATAACAAAATATATGTTATGGGAGGATATAATGGTTTCGTTTTAGGAGATGTAGAAGTATATGATATAGATACTGATACATGGGAAAGAAAAGGACAGATGCCTATACCAAGGTATTCGTTTAATACTACTTTACTTAATAATCAAATAATGATAGTGGGCGGATATAATACCATACCTTTTAATACCATAGAGCTCTATAATCCTAATAATAATAAATTCATTCATCAAACGACTCTAAAAAACGAAAGATATGCTTCAGGAGTTGCTGTTATAGATGAAAATCTTTATGTAATAGGTGGAACTAATGAAGCAGTTCCTCTTAATATTGTAGAAAAAGCATATGTAAAAAAAGATGAAGCTCCATATAATTTAAATACTCAAGAAGTTGGAAATGATATTCTTCTTACATGGGATAAAGTAGAAGACGAGACTTTATATGAAGTTGAAATTAATGGTGTAAAAGTGCAAAATGGATTCAATAATTTTTATACTGAAAAAGATATTAAAATAAATAAAAAATACTATTTCAGAGTAAGATCAATCACTGAAAAGGGCATATCACAATGGAGTTCTTATAAAACATACATTAAATATAATGATAAACCTTCATCATATGCTTATATTGGTGAAAGAATTAAAGACGAAGAGAATTATGAATCAATTGATTTATATATTATGACTAAAAATATCAATGATATTTATTCAGCTGAAATAGAATGTACCTATGATAAAGAAGAAATAGACATAACAGCTAATGGTATTAATCAGCTTATTTATTTAGAAGAAAATCCTTATCAATATATTAATTTAGATGAAAAAACAGGACGAATCTATCTTAATTTATCTTTAACAGGAAATAAAGCACAAAATAATGATTTAGTCAATGTTTATAGAATTACACTTAATCTACGAACCTTAGATAATACAAAAATAAATGTAGATAAAATAAATTTGGTTGATTCCGTTGGACATATAATAGACATATCAGAGATATATGACTTAGACATCCCATCATTATACTAAATATGTGAGGTAAACTCTATGAAAAAAGATATAATAATTAAAATTAAGATTATAGCTATGTTAGTAATTCTAACTAATGTAGCAGTTATTGGTACAAATTGTGTTTATGCTGGACTTTTAGATGTCGATTTTTGTGAAATAACTGAAAAAGAAGAAGTATATAGATCAACAGATTTAAGTTCATTTACTGATGAAAGAAAATTTACAGATGAAGATTTAGAAGGAATTGGTAAGAGAAAAAACAAAAATAAACCAAGAATCATTGATGAAAAAGAAATAGAGAAAACATTAGAAAAAAGCGTTAGAATTGATTTTGGTTTAGAAGAACCATCGGATACGTATACTTATTCTGAAGAAATAGGTAATGAAATATATTCAGGCGAACTAACCCTACAAAGTACTGATAGTGAAATCAAATACGGAAAACACTTAGTATGTTATTATGAAAGAAAATACATAACAAAAATAAATATATCCACTAAATATTATGATGCCAAAGGGAAATATCTTGGGGTCACTTACTCATGGGATAATACTAATGATCATGATATTTTCAAAGATAAAAATGATAACATATACATAAAAGAAAGTGCAAAACGATTAAAAACTGAAAGAAAGAATAATTCTGATGGTAGTTATTCAATAATAGATGAATGGGAGGGAAAATATTATACAATCGAGAAAAAGTTAAAGCAAGTTGAAGGTACAACAAAAAATAATATTGGATATTATAAAGGGACAATAAAATCAATAGAATATGAGCATATATATGAAGCTATATATAAAGTTCAATACAAAACAAAAGAAATGAAAGAATCAAATCATGGTAATGATTCATCAGAACAGTTTGTTAGTGATCCTGTAAATATTATAACAGGTAATTCATTTTCTACTGATACTGATTTAGAGTTATTAGATCTTGGTATGAGTATTAATGCAACAAGATACTACAATGCTCAAGATGAGAGGCAGGGAATTCTTGGACAATCATGGAGATTTAATTATGAAAGCTATATTCAAGAAATGGAAGGAAATAATAATTTAAAGGTTATATATCCAAATGGAAGAACTGGGGTATATATATATAATAAAGATAAAAATGAGTATGAAGCTTTACCAGGTTTCTATGACCAATTAATTAAAGAAGATGATGGAACCTATACATTAATATTAAAAAATAAAACTAAATATTTTTATAACATTAATAAAAAACTTTCTAAGATAAAAGATATACAAGGTAATGAAGTTAGCTTAATATATAACTCACAAAACCAATTGATTCAAGTAAAAGGAGCTCTTGGTAAATATATTAATATAACTTATGACCAAGGTAAGATTATAAAAATAACGGATTCTTTAGGAAGAAGTATTACATATACGTATAATAATAATTTAATAGAAAAAGTAATTGATGATGCTGGTGCATATACGAAGTATACATATGAGGGTAATAAAATAAAATCAATCACAGATAAGAATGGAAAAGTATATATAACCAATGATTATGATGAATTTGGACGAGTAATAAGACAAACTGATGGTAATGGTGGAGAGATTAATTATGATTATAATATTATAACAAAAGAAAATTATTATCATAATGTAAAAACTGGAGAGAAAATAAGATATCAATATAATAAAAGATGTTATATTACAAAAAAAATATATGAAGACAGTACCTATGAAGAATATACTTATGATGAAAAAGGTAATAAAAAAACATCAAGGAATAGAAATGGGTATGTTACGACCTTTATTTATGATGATAGGAATAATATTGTTAAAACAATATCTCCAGAACCTCATAATTATGAAACTAAGTTAGATTATGATGAAAACGACAATGTAACTAGAATTACTAGACCCAATGGTGTAGAGGAAAATTATACTTATGATGCAAGAAATAATTTAACTGAAATTGAAAAACAATTAGATGAAAACACAAAAGCAGTTACAACATTTTCATATGATGATACAGGAAGAAGATTATCAAGTACTAATCCATTAGGCTATACAACATCATATCAATATAATGATTATAGTCCTCTACCTATAAAGGTCATTGACCCAGAAGGTAATATTACAAATTATACATATGATAATGGAAATCGGGTTAAAACAGTTACCAAAGATAATAGTACATTAACATATGAATACGATCATCTAAATAATATTACGAAAGTAATTGATCAAAATGGTAATATTACTAGAATGAAATATGATAAGATGGGGAATTTAATTAAATCAATAAAGCCTAATCAATATGATATTTCTTCCGATGATGGTATAGGAACAACCTATAAGTATAATGACATGGATAAAATAATAAAAACTATTGATCCATTAGGTAATATATACGCTAATAAATACGATAATGCAGGTAATTTAGCTAAAGTAATTAATCCAAATACATATGATGACGTAAAAGATGACGGAGAAGGAAAGAGCTTTGTATACGATACTAACAAAAGATTGATAAAAACTATAAATCCTTCTGGAGCACAAGCTACAATTAAATATGACCCATTAGGTAATGTTTTAAAATCTATTACAGCTAATAACTATAATGAGACAACAGATGATGGAGAAGGTATAAGTTATACTTACGATTCATTGAATAGAATAGTAGCTATTAAAGATAAAGACGGAAATACAATAAGTAAAAATATCTATGATGAAGTTGGTAATATTATTAAGATTGTTGATTGTGATGGTTATGAAACATTATACAAAAACAATGATGCAGGTTGGTTATTAGTAAAACAAGAACCATTAAAGGAAGAAAAGGGTAAAGTATTATATAGGCAAACCAGATATAAATATGATTTACTAGGTAGAGTAATAAAAGAATATAAATCTAAAGATTATGTTTTAAAAGATGGTAATGCTGAAGAATATAATATTATTAATTATAGTTATAATAAAAATAACCAAGTAATTAAGGTAACAGATTCATCAGGAGCTAATATACAGTACAAATATAATAATCAATCACAATTAGTAGAGCAAAAGACAAAAATAAGTGATGATGTATTTAGTATAAAAAAATATGTATATGATAAGCTAGGGAGAATAATAAAGGAAATCCAAGTTATAGATGGTGAAGATATTGGTAGTACTAATGAAAAAGAAGAAGCGATAACAGAATATACATATGATAAAAATGGTAATTTAACACAGATAAAAACTCCGCTAGGATATAAAACTATTTTTACATATGATGCAAACAATAGAATCATAAAAAAAGAAGAAGAAGTAGAAAAAGATTGGTTGAATGAAACACATGTAAAAGCTAATATCTATTCACATAAAGACAAAATATATGAGAATAATATATATACTTATAATGTAAACATTGATACTACTGAAAAAATATCAGATATTAACCTAAATATAAAATATGACCCAAGGGTATTTGATATAGAAGGAATCGAAAAAGAAAATGAAAGTATAGAGATTAACACAAATACTATAGGTCAAATATCTATATCCAGTAGTGAAGTATATAATATAGGTAAAACAGATATCCTAAAAATAAAGCTACGAGCTAAGAGTCAAATAATAGGTTTAGGTTATGTGACATTCACAGAAGAAAGTACCTATAAAAATAAAAATGGAGAAGTAAAACCTTTTTCAGAATTAACAGGTCAACGATTAGATATAACGGGACCTGATTTCAATCTAAATCAAAAGGTTGAAATTAATGACTTAACATTAGCGGCACAACAAATAAGTCAAAATGGAGTCAATACAAATTATCAGTACAAATATGATACTAATAATGATGGAAAAGTTGATACAGATGATTTAACCTATATAAGTGAATGGTTAGACCATAATAACAGTAGTAATTACAAAAAATTAGGAATAAGCCAAATAAAAAATAAAATAATTAATACTACATATGCTAAAGGTACTGATAAGGTTATCAGAGAAACATCTTATGAATATGATAAGGCAGGAAATCTGATAAAAGAGACTGATGCAGAAGGCGTGATTGAATATGCTTATGATTTACAAAATAATTTAATCAAACAAAAAGATAAAGAGGGCAACATATATTGTTATAAGTATGATGAAGAAGGCAATGTTATTAAAGAAATCAAGCCAGAAAATTATAATGAAGAAACTAATGATGGAAAAGCAGTCTCTTATACTTATGACTATCTTGGAAGATTAACGGTTGTTAGAGATGAAGAAAATAGGGTTGTACAAAAAAATATCTATAACGCTAAAGGCAAGCTCATACAACAAATAGACCCAAAAGGATATCAATCTGCGGCTAACGACGATACAAGATGTAAAACAGAGTACTCCTATGATATTGGTGGTAGGCTAATTGCTATAACAACACCTGAACTAAAACAAAAAGGCAAACAGAATACAACATATACCTATGATGCCCAAGATAATATTATAACTATCACAGATGCAGAGGGCAATGTAACTAAATATGTAAGAGATTTATGGGGAAGAGCAGAAACAATTATTAACGCAAAAGGTAATTCTTCAAGATATACTTATGATTATGCAGGTAATGTAACTTCTAGCATTGACCCAAAAGGTAATAAGACTAAATACGTTTATAATAGTCAAAATAGGTTAAAAACAGTAATTGATCCCCAAGGTAAAGAAATAAAATACTTATATGACTTAGAAGCAAGAGTCATAAAAGAAACAGATAGAGCAGGACAAGATATTCATTATAAATATAATAGGGATAATAATTTAATACAAAAAAGTGTTGAAGGCAAGAATCAAGATCAATATTATCTATATAATCAAATCGGAAGGTTACAAGCAACAATATCCAATAATGGTATCGAGAGATATAATTATAATAAAAACGGTTTGATAACAGATAAGATAATGAACAATGAGATTATATTAAGCTATAAGTATAATGCGAATAATCAAATAAAATCTCTAACAGATATACAAGGAAATGCTATAAATTATACTTATGATAGTCAAGCTAGGATAAAAGAAGTAAAAGATAATACTAGTACATTGGCAACCTACAATTATAAAGATAATCAACTTGATGCTGTTACCTATAATAATGGATTAAGTATTAATTATGATTATAATAAAGATAATCAAGTTACAAGAATTACTCACAAAAAGGATAGTAACAAGATTCTAAATACTTATGATTATATCTATGATTTGAATGGCAATATTATAGAAAAACTAGAAAACCAACAGTCAACAAAATATGAATACGACCAATTATATCAATTAACTAAGGTTAATTATCCAAATAATATAGAAGAAAAATATACATATGATGTTTCAGGTAATAGACAAAAAAGAACATTAAAAGAATCTATATTAGACGGACAATCTTCACCGATAGTAAAAGAAATAACTACAAACTATCAGTATAATAATCTAAACCAGTTAACAAAATCTATAGAAAATGATATAATAACTACATATTCATATGATAAAAATGGTAACTTGATCAATGAAAATAATTCAAAATCAGGTACAATTTATTATAATTATGATGCGTATAATAGATTAATTAACGTTACTAAACCAGATGGACAATATCAAACTAATTATTATACAGTAGGTAACTTAAGAAAAGCAATTGAAGAAAATGGTGTATATACAGGATTTGTGTATAATGCTGGACAAGTAGTTAGTGAGCATAATTCTTATGGTGAAATTAGACAAAATATCATAAGAGGATATCAACAAATAGCTACGAAAGATGATACTAACCAAATTAATTACTATCTACATAATGTTCATGGAGATATAACAAGCATTGTTAATAGCGAAGGTAAAATGTTAAATGCATATAACTATGACGCATATGGTAACATAACTTCAAAAGAGGCATTAGTACTTAACAGATATAATTATGCTGGTGAACAATATGATAATGTAACAGGTCAATATTATTTAAGAGCTAGATATTATAATCCTACAATTGGGAGATTTATTCAAGAAGATAGTTTTAGAGGCGACGGGCTTAATCTTTACTCCTACGTACAGAATAACCCTGTTAACTTAGTAGACCCGAGTGGTTATTGTGGTAAAAAAACTAAAAATAGTGATACGACAGCTGATTATCTTAATTCAGCAGAAGATGGTTTAAACATGACTTCAAAGGTATTAGATTCAGTTTCTAAATTAGGTCAAACATATATTCCTGAGATACTTAAAAGTGCAAAAAGACCTAATAATATTGGGATTGGACAATGGAATAAATTAGTAGCTACAAGAGTTGCTGAGGTCATAAAGGATTTGAAAATATTTGAGAATTTAGGAACAAATTTATCAAAGCTTCAAGTTTTTACAGTAGCAGGTAAGAATATGCAACAAAATATTGAGAACGGTACTGAGGCTTCAAATGTTATTTCTGATTTAACTGTTGATATAAGCTTTGGGTTTGCTTCTGTAGAATCTGGTAGTTTAGTTTATACTTTGATTAGTACTTCCATAGGTGGTATACCAGGTGCAATCGTAGGGATAGGCTCTTCTCTAGGTCTAGATTATCTTATTAATAATCAAAAAATTAATGGTCATTCCATTACAGAATGGGCTAAAAAAGGAACGTCTCATTGGTTTAATAGTTACTCTGACTATATAAGTGATACTAATGCATATATGTTTGAAGATAAAAGTCCTAGTGAAATTGGCAAAGAAGCTGCAATTCATAATCTATATAACTTTACTTGGCAATATGGTTTTTAAATAAAACAATAAATTTAGCTCGTTATGTAATGTTGCATAACGAGCTAAGACTATAGAATGAAAGGAGAAATGGTATAGCCTATATCATATGCGATTAATGAAAAATTTTTTAGAAATTGATAGAGAGAAAATAGATGCTTATATAAATTATGAGCATATTAAGATTGATAACGAGGGTATTAAAAAAAACATTAAGGGATTATTAGGTATTTATATTGGGGTTACAATTATTATCGGAGTATATGGTTTATTGAATATAATGATAATATCATTTATGATATTATCAAGCATTTTATTGGTATTTTATACTAAAAAGATTCTTCTTGATGAGTCTCAGCTTATTAAAAATTGGGCTTTATATAGAGGAGTATTTTCCATAATTATTTCTTTGTTATTATTAGCCGGTTCATTTAGTACGCTATATAAACTCAATCTAAATAAATTAATATTTATAGCAATGATATGTATTTATCTTATAAGTATTTTATATTTGATTATTTCTAAAATAAAACAAATAGAAAAAGGGTATTTTCATAAAAAAAGCCAAACAATAAAAAACGCAGGGTACTTTTTTGCTGGTTTAGGTATTTTAATATCTAGGTATTTTATTGCTAACCTTAATGATAGGGATACTTTATTTGCATTTACAATAATATTATATATAATGAGTTTAGCACTTTTAGCAGGTATACATAATGTGCTTAAATATTTATTGATAAATAGAAAAACTTGAAATTTTATTCCATTATTAAAAAGGACTATTGATTTATTTCTTTACTATGCATATCCAT